>NZ_JBKBVU010000280.1:0-2955 GCF_046289365.1 Caldimonas sp.
GAACTCCACGGTGCCCGCGCCCACGTAGCCCACGGCCCGCGCCGCGGCCACGGCCGCCTCGCCCATCTCGCGGCGGCGCTGCGGCGTCATGCCCGGCGCGGGCGCTTCTTCCAGCACCTTCTGGTGGCGCCGCTGCACCGAGCAGTCGCGCTCGAACAGGTACACACCATTGCCGTGGGCATCGCAGAACACCTGGATCTCGATGTGGCGCGGCCGGGTCACGTAGCGCTCCACCAGCACATGGTCGTCGCCAAAGCTGGAGCGCGCCTCGCGCTTGCAGGAGGCCAGCGCGCCTTCGAACTCCTCGGCCGAGTGCACCGCACGCATGCCCTTGCCACCCCCGCCGGCACTGGCCTTGATCAGCACCGGAAAGCCGATGGCGCGCGCCTGCGCCAGCAGGAAGTCGCTCTCCTGGCGATCGCCGTGGTAGCCCGGCACCAGCGGCACACCGGCCTTTTCCATCAGGGCCTTGGCCGCGGCCTTGCTGCCCATCGCGGCAATCGCCGAGGCGGGCGGGCCGATGAAGACGATGCCCGCATCCGCACAGGCCTGGGCGAAGACCTCGTTCTCGCTGAGGAAGCCGTAGCCCGGGTGGATGGCCTGCGCGCCGGTGGCACGCGCCACCTCCAAGATGCGTTCGTGGCGCAGGTAGCTCTCGCGCGGCGCCGGCCCTCCGATGTGCACGGCCTCGTCGCACACCTGCACGTGCTTGGCCTGGGCGTCGGCATCGGAATACACCGCCACGGTGCGGATGCCCAGGCGGCGGGCCGTGGCCGCCACGCGGCAGGCGATCTCGCCGCGGTTGGCAATCAGGATCTTCTTGAACATGCACAGACCTTCGTGTCGTTGAACGGGCAAGCGGCTCACACACCGGCCCAGGGCGGGCTGCGCTTGTCGAGGAAGGCGCGCACCCCGGCGCGGCCCTCATCGCTTGCACGGATGTCGGCAATCCGCCGCGCGGTGTCCTCGCGCAGCGCCGCGCTGATCGGCTGGCCTGCGACGTCGTGCACCAGGCGCTTGCAGGCCTTCACCGCCTGCGGGCTGTTGGCCACCAGGGCCGCGACGATCGCATCGACGCGCTCGTCGATCGCCTCGGCCGTACACAGCTCGTGCACGAAGCCCAGGCGATGCGCTTCGGCCGCGCTGAAGCGTTCGGCGGTGAGGAAGTAGCGCCGCGCGGCCTGCTCGCCCATCGCGCGGATCACATAAGGACTGATGGTGGCCGGCAGCAGGCCCAGCTTCGCTTCGGACAGGCAGAACTGCACGCCCTCGGCCGCCACGAGCACGTCGCACACGGCCGCCAACCCCACACCGCCGGCATAGCAGTCGCCGTGGATGCGCCCCACCACCGGCAGCGGGCAGCGATAGAGCGTCCACAGCATCTCGGCCAGGCGCGCCGCGTCGTCGCGGTTTTGCTCCCAGGTGTAGTCGGCCATCGCGCGCATCCAGTTCAGATCGGCGCCTGCGCTGAAGGCCTTGCCGTGCGCGCCCAGCACCACCGCGCGCAGCGAGGCGTCGCGGCCCAAGGCCTGGAACGTCTCGGTCAGCTCAGCGATGGTGGCATCGTTGAAGGCATTGCGGACCTCCGGCCGGTTGAGCCAGACACGGGCCACGGGGCCATCGATGCGGATGTCGAGGGTGGCGGGCATGGAGCCTCCTGAGCTCAGATGCGAAAGACGCCGAAGCGTGTGTCCGGGATGGGGGCATTCAGACTGGCGCTCAGGCCCAAGGCCAGCACGCGGCGCGTGTCGGCCGGGTCGATGACACCGTCGTCCCACAGCCGGGCCGAGGCGTAGTACGGGTGTCCCTGCTCCTCGTACTGCTGGCGGATCGGGGCCTTGAAGGCCTCTTCCTCCTCGGCGCTCCAGGTGCCGCCCTTGGCCTCGATGCCGTCGCGCTTGACGGTGGCCAGCACGCTGGCGGCCTGCTCGCCGCCCATCACGCTGATGCGCGCATTCGGCCACATCCACAGGAAGCGGGGCGAATAGGCCCGGCCGCACATGCCGTAGTTGCCGGCCCCGAAACTGCCACCGATGATCACGGTGAACTTCGGCACCTGGGCGCAGGCCACGGCCGTCACCATCTTCGCGCCGGCGCGGGCGATGCCCTCGTTCTCGTACTTGCGGCCCACCATGAAGCCGGTGATGTTTTGCAGGAAGACCAGCGGCACCTTGCGCTGGCAGCACAGCTCGATGAAATGTGCCCCCTTGTTGGCGCTTTCGCTGAAGAGGATGCCGTTGTTGGCCACGATGCCCACCGGCATGCCCTCGATGTGGGCGAAGCCGCACACCAGGGTGCTGCCATAGCGGGCCTTGAACTCGTCGAACTCGCTGGCATCGACGATGCGCGCGATGACCTCGCGCACATCGAAGGGCTTGCGCGTGTCGGTGGGGATCACGCCATGCAGCTCTTCGGGCGCATACTTCGGCGGGCGCGGCGGCACGCAGGCCAGCGGCTGGGGCTTGCGCCGGTTCAAGCGCGCCACCGCGGCGCGCGCCAGCGCCAGCGCGTGCAGGTCGTTTTCGGCCAGGTGGTCGGCCACGCCCGACAGGCGCGTGTGCACGTCCCCGCCGCCCAGGTCCTCGGCGCTGACCACCTCGCCGGTGGCCGCCTTCACCAGCGGCGGGCCACCCAGGAAGATGGTGCCCTGGTTCTTCACGATGATGGCCTCGTCGCTCATCGCCGGCACGTAGGCACCGCCTGCGGTGCACGAGCCCATCACCACCGCCAGCTGCGGGATGCCGGCCGCGCTCATCGTGGCCTGGTTGTAGAAGATGCGCCCGAAGTGATCGCGGTCGGGAAAGACCTCGTCCTGGTTGGGCAGGTTGGCCCCGCCGCTGTCCACCAGGTAGATGCAAGGCAAGTGGTTCTGCTGGGCCACCTCCTGCGCACGCAGGTGCTTCTTCACCGTCATGGGGTAGTACGTGCCCCCTTTGACAGTGGCGTCGTTGCAGA
>NZ_JBKBVU010000281.1:0-2944 GCF_046289365.1 Caldimonas sp.
CAAGCTGGGCGGCCTGGTGGAGTTCTACCGCAGCCCGGCCCGCGTGGCCTGGACGCCCACCGGCACCAACGTGCCCGACTATCCCAAGCTGGCACAACTGTGGTGGAAGAACGTGGCAGTGGCCGTGACGGGCGAGAAGACCCCGCAGCAGGCCATGGACAACCTGGCCGAGGAGATGGACCAGGTGCTGGCCCGCCTGGAGCGCGCCGGCATGGCCCGTTGTGCGCCCAAGCTCAACAAGAAGGAAGATCCGAAGAAGTGGCTGAGCGACAAGGGGGCTCCGTGGGCCAAGCTGGCCAACGAGAAGCCCAAGGGTGAGACCATCGAGTACGAGAAGCTGCTCGCCGCCTGGCGCGCCGGCCGCGTGCGCTGAGCTTGCGGGGAAGGGGTTGCGAGGCCCCTTCGTCTTGCGGCCCTGCGGCGTCTGCCCGCAGGGCCTTTTCTTCATGGGCCGTGCAGTGCCTCGTCAACCAGCTCGATCCAGTGCCGCACCGGCGTCATCGTGCCCGTCTGCAGGTGCTGGATGCAGCCGATGTTGGCCGAGACGATGGCTTCGGCCTGCAGTGGCAACAGATGCGAGAGCTTGCGGTCGCGAAGCTGGTAGGCCAGCTCGGGCTGCAGCACCGAATAGGTGCCTGCCGAACCGCAGCACAGGTGGGATTCGGCGGCGGGCAGTTGCACTTCGAAGCCCAGTTCGCGCAGCACCTGCTCGACGCCGCCGCGCAACTGCTGACCGTGCTGCAGCGTGCAAGGCGGATGGAAGGCGAGCCTGCGGGTGCCGACCTCGCGCCGCAGGCGCGACTTCAGCGCGGGCACCAGGGCGGGCAGCAGCTCGCTCAGGTCGCGCGTGAGCGCGCTGATGGCTTTCGCGCGCTCGGCGTAATCGGGCTCGTGCTGCAGGGCGTGGCCGTACTCCTTCACCGTCACGCCGCAGCCCGAGGCGTTCATCACGATCGCCTCGACCTCGCCGCGCTCGACCAGCGGCCACCAGGCATCGACATTGCGGCGCATGTCGGCCAGTCCGCCCTCGTGGTCGTTCAGGTGCATGCGGATCGCGCCACAGCAGCCCGCGCCATCGGCCACCAGGGTCTGCACGCCGGCGGCGTCCAGCACGCGCGCGGTGGCACTGTTGATGTTGGGCATCATGGCCGGCTGCACGCAGCCGGTGAGCATCAGCACCTTGCGCTCGTGGGTGCGCGTGGGCCACTGGTGGGCGCGCGCGCGGGTGTCGCGCGGCGGCACCTTGTTCTTCAGCGCGCCGGGCAGCAGCGGGCGCACCATCTGGCCCAGCTTCATCGCCGGACCGAACAGGCGCGAGGTCAGCCCCTCGCGCAGCACTGTGCGCACGAGCTTTTCGCCGGCGGGCCGCTCGACACGCTGCTCCACGATCCGGCGGCCGATGTCCACCAGGTGCCCGTATTGCACGCCCGAGGGGCAGGTCGATTCGCAGTTGCGGCAGGTCAGGCAGCGGTCCAGGTGCACCTGCGTCTTGCGCGTGACGCTCTGGCCTTCGAGCACCTGCTTCATCAGGTAGATGCGCCCGCGCGGCCCGTCGAGCTCGTCGCCCAGCAACTGGTAGGTGGGACAGGTGGCGGTGCAAAAGCCGCAGTGCACGCACTTGCGCAGGATGGCCTCGGCCTCCCGGCCCTCGGGCGTGTCGCGGAATTCGGGGGCGAGATGGGTCTGCATGCGAAAAGGCTCGGAGGGGACTCGAGGGTCACAGGCCGCTTGTGAGGCGGCCGCGGTTGAACAGGCCTTGCGGGTCGAACGCCGCCTTGAGCGAGCGATGCAGCCGCTCCAGCACCGGCGGCAGGGGCATGAAGACCGGGCCGTCCGGCGGGCCATGAAAGCGCGTGGCGTGGCCGCCGGCGCGGGCGGCGGCCTCGCGCACGGCCGCCGCCGGTGCCGGTGTGCACCACCAGCGCTGGCCGCCGCCCCATTCGATGAGCTGCTCGCCCGGCAGGCGCAGCGGGGCGGCCGTCGGCGGCACCGACAGCCGCCACAGGCTGGCGCCAGTCTGCACCGCGGCGTGGGCCTTGACGAAGAATTCGTCCCGCTGGTCGCGCAGGCCCTCCCAGAAGGGGGCGGCCTGCATCGCCGCGATCGGTTCGCCGCCCAGTTGCCGGCAGGCGGCGGCCACTGCGGCCTGGGCGCCGCGCAGCCGCAACAGCAGGGTGCCGTCCCACCAGGCACTCGCGTTCAGGGGCAGGGGCTGCGCAGCCCATTCGTTTAGCCGCTGCAGCGCCGTGCCCTCGTCCATCTCAAAGCGCAAGGTGGCAGTGGCCGGCGCGATCGGCAGCACCTTCAGCGAGACCTCGAGGATCACCCCGAGCGTGCCCAGCGAGCCTGCCAGCAGGCGGGAGACGTCGTAGCCCGCCACGTTCTTCATCACCTGGCCGCCAAAGCTCAGCACCTGGGCCCGCCCGTTGAGCATCGTGGCGCCCAGCACATAGTCGCGCACCGCGCCCACTGCGGCCCGCGAGGGGCCTGACAGGCCGGCGGCCACCATGCCGCCCACCGTGCCGCCGCTGGCAAAGCGTGGCGGCTCGAAGGGCAGGCATTGGCCTTTTTCGGCCAGTGCGGCCTCCAGCTCGTCCAGCGGCGTGCCGGCGCGGGCGGTGACGACGAGTTCGGTGGGCTCGTAGCTGGACAGTCCGGCCAACGGCCGCAGCTCAAGCGGCTCGCCCACGAGGGGTTCACCGTAGAAGGACTTGGGGCGGCCGCCCTGGATGGCCAGGGGGCGGCCGTCGGCCAGCGCGGCGCGCACCTGGTCGATCAGGCGGTCGAGGACGGGATCGGGGTTCATGCGCAAGGACGGGGGCAGGAGGGTCAGAAGCGTTCCAGCTCGGGGAAGGGCAGCAGGCCCTTGCGCACGTGCATCTTGCCGTACTCGGCACAGCGGTTCAGCGTGGGCACCACCTTGCCGGGGTTGAGCAGCTCGGCC
>NZ_JBKBVU010000058.1:0-16997 GCF_046289365.1 Caldimonas sp.
CACGTCGAACGCTTGCTTTTCATTCGCCGCTGTCGTTCGCTGGACATGACGCTCGACGAGATTCGTGTGCTGTTGCGCCTCAAGAACGTGCCAACCCAAGATTGCAGTGAGGTCAACCGTGTTCTTGAGGCACACATCGAGCAGGTCGCGGTGCGTATCCAGGAACTGAGCGCACTTGAGCAGCAGCTCAGATCCTTGAGGGAAATGTGTTCCGAAGGCAGAAGCGCCGAACAGTGCGGCATCCTGTGCGAACTGTCTCAACCAGTATCTGCCGCCGAGCTCGCCGTACCTTGATGCAAGATGAGGTGAGCAGTGCAGATTCGGTAACCAACGGCCGACCAATTCACAATCGCAACCCGGAAGCCGGAAACCCGCGCCAGTGCTGGCTCTGGCTCGGTGAACGCTCACGAGCCCAGCAGAGAAAAACGGCAGCAGAGAGGCGAGAAGTACTCCGAAACGGCGTCGTTTGGCGGTGCTCGCCGCTGGCCAGCACGGCGATGGGAATGACGAGCGCGAAGGCTGCCGCAAGTAAGTTGCGCATGGTGGGGTTCCTTCAGTAGAAGAGCGGCGCCATCCACGGCACCGCCAGCAAGCTGGCCAGGACAACAACGACGATCCAGAACATCAGTCGTTGCCGGCTGACGGTCCGCGGATCGGCGCAAGGCGTGCCCGGCTCGCAGACCGGGGGCACGAGGTACAGGCGACGGAAGGCGAGCCCAACGAAGAACAAGGTCGCGCCCATGAAGAACGGGCGCATCGGTTCCAAGGCCGCCAGGGTGGCCACCCAGGCCCCGCCGATGCCCATCAACAGCAGCACCAGGGGCCCGACGCAGCAGATCGACGCGCCGATGGCTGCCAACGCGCCCGCAGCGAGCGAACCCTTGACGTTGAGCGATGGCACCGCGACCTCCGAAACCTAGACCACGAACGCAGTCTAAAGTCCGTACCATGGTACGGAGTCAAGAAGGTGCGACGTGACGTCTGAACTGTCGATCGGGCGGCTGGCCGCCGAGGCGGGTGTCAACGTGGAGACGATCCGCTACTACCAGCGGCGCGGCTTGCTCGCTGAACCGGAAAGGCCGCTCAACGGGCAGCGCCGCTACCCGGCCGAACTCACCAAGCATGTGCGCTTCATCAAGCGCGCGCAGGTGCTCGGTTTCACGCTCGAGGAGATCGCCGGCCTGCTGCGGCTCGAAGAGGCATGCGCCTGCGCGGAGACACGAGAGCTGGCGGACCGCAAGCTGCAGGTCATCGACAGCAAACTGGCCGACCTCAACGCCATGCGCAAGGCGCTCGCGAAGTTGGTGCGCCAGTGCGATGCGCCCGACAGCAAGCGCCGCTGCCCCATCATTCACGCGCTGACGGCGGACTGAAGCCGTCATTCGGTGAATCGACCCGCGCCGGCAAGGCAGCGCCGTTCCCGCGGAAGCGGGGACGGCCATAGCCACTGTCAGGCGGCGAGCTTCGGGCCCTCGGATCGGCCGGGCTTGGCGATTCGTCGGGCAGCGTAACGAGGTGATCGCGTCGCGACGTGACTCACCAGCCCGTATCGGCCAATTTCCCCTATGAGGGCTGCTGTTCAAGGCGGACGCCGGGCCCGCAGCGAGGTTGCACACTGTGCTCGAACAGTGAACCCAATGTCGACCTTGACAGAACGCGCACCGGCGGCAGTTGCAGGAGCCGTCAGCGCCCAATCCCAGTTGTCTTGAGGACCTCCTCCGCCACGAGGGCGGCGAGCTGGTCCGGGCCGAAGCTCGGCAGGCTGCGGCCGTTGACGAAGAAGGTAGGCGTGCGGCTCACCTGCAGGGCAGTGAGGTCCTCGACATCTTGGGCCAGCAGCGCCTGCATCTCGGGCCGGGCCATATCCTCCCGGGCCCGCTCGATGTCCAGGCCGGCCGCTTTCGCGATCTCGAAGGTGAGGTCGGGGTTGGGCCGCCCGTGGTCGGCCCAGGTCGGCTGCGCCTGCAGCACCGCTTCCAGCACCGGCTGGTATTGGCCCTGGCGCTTGGCCGCTTCGAGCAGCTTCACCACCTGGTCGGAGCCCTGGTGGAACGGCGCGTAGCGGATGACGAGCCGGACGTCGTCGGGGTACTTCGCCATCAGGCTCTTGACGATCGGATAGAACGCGCGGCAGGTCTCGCAGGCCGGGTCGAAGAACTCGACGATCGTGACCGGCGCACCCTGCGGCCCGAGCACCGGCGAGTGCATGCGCACGAGGCGGGTCTGCTCGGCGCGCACCGTCTGGTCCTGAGCGCTCTGCGTCTGCTTCCGGTACAGGCTCACGCCCAGGGCGAAGGCGGCGACCACGAGGATCAGGATGCCGCCGACGGCGAGCTTCTTGGTGTTCATGGACGGGTCTTTCGCAGGTAGACGAGCAGGAGCGCGACGATGGCGGTGAAGGCCAGCAGCGACAGCCAAGGGATCTGGATGTCGCCGAGGATCACCAGCTTCTGATCGCTGCAGGACGGGCCGGCGCCGCAGGGAATCCACCACTGCGGCACCCAGCCTGCAACGAGTGCGGTGTGATACCCCGCCACTGCGACACCGCCCAGTGCCAGCGGCAAGGCGTAGATCGCGCCGCGCTGGTCGTTGCCGAAGGCCGCCATACCGAGGATCACGGCCAGCGGAAACATCAGGATGCGCTGGTACCAGCAGAGCTGGCAGGGAGTCATGCCCATCACCTCGCTGATGAACAGCGCAGCGAAGGTCGACACCAGGGCGACGACCCAGGCGGCCGACAGCAAGGCCCACCCGCTGCTCGGCCGGGTGGCTGCTGTGCTGTCGTGTTCAACGCGCGCGCTGTTCATGGCGCGGGCCACCTTACTTCAGCGTGAAGCGTGCCGTCGATGGCTTGCCGGCGACCGTCACGATGGCCACGGCCTTGGTGCCCGGGCCGACCTTGAAGCTGCCGGTGGCCTCGAGCTTGTCGCCCGCCGGCTTCAGTTCGACTTCCTGCTTCTCGGTGCCGGTGAGCAGCGTGAGCTTGGCGGTCGCCTTGCTCAGGTCGGCCGCCTTGCCGTGGTCGCGCAGATGGAGCTGGATCACGGTCGGCTTGGCCACCAGTTCGTAGTCCATGTCCTTGACCTCGACGACCACGCCGCCGTGCAGCGGCTTGTGGTCGTGCTTGTCGCCGGCGGCAAAAGCCGAGCCGGCCAGGGCCAGGGTGATTGAAGCAAACAGGGCTTGGGTCTTCATGGAAGTCCTTTCGGGGTGGTGAGTGTGAACAGGGGAAGAAGTCAGAGAGCCTCGGCATCCCGATCGTCCATCAGCGCTTCGGCCGGCTTGCGCCCGAAGAGCCAGAACATCGCGGGCGTGAGGAAGGTGTCGAGCAAGGTCGAGCTGATGAGGCCGGAGAAGATCACCACGGCCACCGGGTGCAGCACCTCGGTGCCGGGCTGCTCGGCCTCGAACAGCAGCGGGGCCAGCGCGAAAGCCGTGACCAGTGCGGTCATCAGCACCGGGCTGAGCCGTTCCATCGAGCCGCGCAGGATCATCTTCTGGTCGAAGGACTCGCCCTCGAAGCGCATCAGGTTGATGTAGTGGCTGACCTTGAGGATGCCATTGCGCACCGAGATGCCGGCCAGCGTGATGAAGCCGACCAGCGCAGCCACCGACAGCGGCTGGCCCGACAACCACAGGCCGATCACCGCGCCCACCAGCGCCAGCGGGATGTTCACCATGATCAGCGCCGACAGCGCGGCCGACTTGTAGCGGCTGTAGAGCACCACGAACATCAGCGTCAGCGACACGATTGACAGCAGGCCGACCAAGCGCGAGGCCTCCTCCTGCGCCTGGAACTGGCCGCCCAGGGTGATGAAGTAGCCCTCGGGCAGCTTGGTCTCGGCGACGATCTGGCGGATGTCGGCCACGATCTCCGACAGCGCGCGGCCGGAGGCATTGGCCGACAGCACAATGCGACGCTTGCCATCGTCGCGGCTGATCTGGTTCGGGCCGTCACCGTCCTCGATGGTGGCGATCTTCGACAGAGGGATGCGCCCGTTCGGCGTCTCGATCAGGATCTGGCCCAGCCCTTCCACCGAGCGCGCCGATTCCGGCAGCTTGACCACCAGCGCGAAGCGTCGGCTGCCCTCGACGATCTGCGTCACCTTCTCGCCTTCGACCAGCGCCTGCAGCGCGTTCAGCACCTGCGGTGCCGGCACGCCGTACTGCGCCGCGGCGGCGTAGTCGATGCGCACCTTGATCTGCGGCGCCAGCACCTGCTTCTCGATCTGCAGGTCGGCGATGCCGGGGATGGCGGCCAGCTTCGCGCGCAGCGCATCGGCCTGGCCGCGCAAGGCATCGAGGTCTTCGCCGAAGATCTTGATCGCGATCTGCGAGCGCACACCCGACAGCATGTGGTCGATGCGGTGCGAGATCGGCTGGCCGATTTCCAGCGCGGCGGGCAGATTCACCAGCCGCGAGCGGATGTCGGCCTTGATCTCGTCCATGCTGCGCGTCAGCTCCGCGGTGGGCTTTAGACCGACGTCCAGTTCGCTGACGTGCACGCCTTCCGCATGCTCGTCCAGCTCGGCCCGGCCGCTGCGGCGGCCGACGTGCGTGACCTCGGGCACCTGCTTGACCAGGACCTCTGCTTGTCGCGCCAAGGCCGACGACTCCGTCAGGGTGACGCCGGGGTTCAGCCGCAGGCCGATCAGCAGCGTGCCTTCGTTGAAGGGTGGCAGAAAGGTCGTCGGGAAGAACGGCACGGCGGCCGCGGCCACCAGCACCGCGGCACCTGCGGCCACCATCGCGGCCTTGGGCCGGTCCAGCACGCCCTGCAGGCTGCTGCGGTAGCGCGCCTTCAGCCAGGCCAGCACCTTGGTGTCGCCGTGGTCCAGGTTCTTCATGCGCGGCAGCAGGTAGAAGCTGAGCACGGGCGTCACCGTCACCGAGACGATCAGCGAGGCCAGCGTCGAGACGATGAAGGCGATGCCCAGCGGCACGAACAGCTTGCCCTCCAGCCCCGGCAGCGCGAACAGCGGGATGAAGACCAGCACGATGATGACCGTGGCGTAGAGGATCGCCGACCGCACCTCCATCGTCGCGCGCGCCACGACCTCGATCGGGTGCAGGCGGTGGTCCGGATGGTTCGCCCGGTCGGACTTCAAGCGCCGCAGCACGTTCTCGACGCCCACCACCGCGTCATCGACCAGGCCACCGATGGCAATGGCCAGGCCGCCCAGCGTCATCGTGTTGATCGACAGCCCGAAATACTTGAAGACCAACGCGGTGATGAAGATCGACACTGGGATGGCGGTCAGCGCGATGATGGTCGGCCGCAAGGTGCCGAGGAAGAAGAACAGGATCACCGCGACGAAGATCGACGCACCGATCAGCTTGCCTTGCAGCGTGGTGATCGAGGCCTCGATGAAGCTGGCCTGACGGAAGGTCACGCGCGGCGCCTCCATGCCAGCCGGCAGCGAGGCCTTCAGACCCACCAGCGCATCCTCGATGGACTTGGTCAGCGCGATCGTGTCGGCGGTCGGCTGCTTCTGGATGCCGAGGATCACGGCCGGCTTGCCTTCGTAGCCGGCATCGCCGCGCTTGGGTGCCGCCGCGAAGGTCACCTCGGCGATCTGGCGCATCAGGATCGGTTGGCCGTCCTTCGCGGTCAGCGCCAGGTTGTTCAGGTCGTCGAGCCGGGACGTGCGGCCGAGGTTGCGGATCAGGTACTCGCGGCCGTTCAGTTCCAGGAAGCCGCCCGAGGTGTTGCTGGAGTAGCCCTTCAGCGCGCCTTCGAGCTGATCGTGCGTGATGCCCAGCTCGGCCATCCGCGTGGTGTTCGGCTGCACCTGGAACTGGCGGACTTCACCACCGATCGGGATCACCTGCGCGACGCCGGGCACGGACAGCAGCCGCGGGCGCAGCACCCAGTCTGCGTACTCACGCACGGCCATTGCGCTGATCTTGCTCGGATCGACCGGAATGGCGATCTGCATGATCTCGCCCATGATCGAGCTGATCGGCCCCATGCGCGGCACCACGCCTTCGGCGATGCCTTCCTCCATCGACGACAGGCGCTCCGACACCAGCTGCCGGGCGCGGAAGATGTCGGTGCTCCAGTCGAAGGTGACGTAGAGGAAGGACAGCCCGGCCGACGAGGTCGAGCGCACCGACTCCACGCCGGGCAGACCGTTCATGGTCGTCTCCAGCGGGAAGGTGATGAGCTGCTCCACCTCTTCGGCGGCCATGCCGCCGGCCTCGGTCATGATCGTGACGGTGGGCTTGTTGAGGTCCGGGAACACGTCCACCGGCGTGGTGGAGAGCGTGAACGCGCCGTAGGCCATCAGAACCACGCTGGCGATGATCACCAGCAGCCGGTTCGTCAGGCTGTTGTCGAGTAGCCACTTGAACATGTCAGCGCACCTGGTTGATCAAGGTGGCGCCTTGCGTCGCGACACGATCACCCGGCTCCAGACCTGAAGTCACCGCGGCATTGACGCCGTCCAGCGGCTCGGTCGTGACGGTCCGCGGCTCGAAGCGCTCTGGTGCCGTCTTGACCCAGATGACGGTTTGGTTGGCCGGGTTCTTCATCAGCGAGGCCACCGGCACCGAGACGCCCTTGACCTTGTCCCGGGTCTGCACGAACACGCGCACCGGCTGGCCGACAGCCAGCAGCTTAAGTACATCACCCTGGGCGCGGAAGGCCAGCGGCAGCGCCTGCTCGCGCAGGCTGCGCGAGGCCCCGATGAAGGTCAGCGGCACACGCTGGTTGCCCACGGCCATCGTCGCGGTGCCGATGTTTGCAGCGATGGCGGCGTCGAAGGCCAGCGCCTCGATGCGCAGGCGGGAAGGGTCGACGATCTCGAATACCAGTTCGCGGGCATCGACCACCTGGCCGGCCACCACGTTGGCCGAGGCGATCACGCCGGACACCGGCGCCACCAGCGCTTCGCGGGTGGACAGGCCGCCCCCGACGGCGGCGATGCGTGCCGTCAGGCTGGCGGCTTCGCTCTCGGCCGCTTCGATCTCCTTGCGCGGTACGGTGTCGGCCAGCTCCTGCAGGCGTGCGATGCGCTTGTCGGCCAGTGCCTTGGCGGCACGCAGCTCGGCCAGTTGCGCGGCCTGGTTGGAGCGTTCGATCGGCGCCGCCGACGGGACCACGTAGGCCAGCACTTCACCCTTGCGCACCGCCTGCCCAGGGTTGGGCAGGCCACGCGGCTCCGGCTCGATGCGTCCGGCGTTCAGGGGCTGCACCTTGCCACCGGCGTTCGGATCCATCAGCACCTTGGCGCCCAGTTCCACGGTACGTGGCAGTTCGGCGGCTTCGGTGACGAGTGTGCGCACGCCCAGCTGGCGCTGCGCGGGCTTGGGCAGGAAGACGCTGCCGTCGGGCTGGCGCTGGGGCCCGTTGGCGCTGGGCGCTGCGGGCCCATCGCCGTGGTCATGGCCTTCGCCGGCATGGACAGGGGTGAACCCGGTCGAGGCGATCAGCAGCGCGAGGCTGGAGGCGATCAGGCTGCGCTTCATGCTGCACCCCCGGCGCGAACGCTGCGTGCACTCATCACTCGGCGCCCGCCCCAGGCGAGCAAGGCCAGCGCGGCCAGACCGCCGACGCCCCATCCTGCGTACTCTGACCACGAGTGCGTGTGAACAGCCTCGTCCGAATGACCTGCTTCGTGGATGTCGAGTTCACCGGCCAGCAGGTCGACCTCGGTGCCTGCGGTCACCGTGGCGGTGACGGGCAGCACGCCCTCCTTGGGGGCCTCGGGCAGCACGACCTCGTATTCGTCTTCGCCCTGTTTCTCGGCCTTGAACTTGGCGCCGCCGATCTCGAGCTCGATCTGCGCGCCGCGCACCGGGCTGTTGTCGCCGAAGCGGTCTAGGTACAGCGTGATCTGCTTGCCGCTGAGCACGCCGACGAGTTCGAAGGTCTCGGAGACGGCCGAGAAGCGCGGCAGCGCCTGGCCGACGGCTGCGGGGGCGGCGTCGCCGTGGTCATGGCCTTCGCCGGCCCACGCGGGCGCGCCAAGGAAGGTGGCCGCGACGAGCAGTGCGGCCAGGGTGTGTGGGAGTTTCATGGATGGATTCCTGAAGAGTTCGATGCGTTGCACTGCAGGGCAGGGCGTCACTGAGGAAGAAGGCCCAGGGCCTGCCGCCACGCGGAGATCGCCGCGGCGAGTTCGATGCGGGCGCGTGCGGCCTGGCGTTCGGCTTCGGCGGCCTCGGCCTCGATGCGCAGGCGGGTCGGCAGATCGGTTTCGCCCAGGCGGAAGGACTTGTCGAAGAAGCCGCGCGACTCGCGGGCGAGCTGGGCGCGGCGCTCAGCAGCCGCCAGCTGGCTGCGGGAGGCGTCCACGCGGACCTTTGCGGCCTCGCGTTCCGCGATCACACGCTCGCGTTCCAGCGCCAGTTGAGCCTGGGCCTCGGTCGCTTCGGCGCGCGCATTGGCGGTCCGGGCGTCGTACCGCGGGCCTCCGCCGAAGGGGATGCGCACGCCCAGCGTGATGGTCTGCTGCGCCGCCTCGCCGAAGGCACCGCGGTCGCGCGTGAAGGCCAGCATCAGCTCTGGATTCGCGCGTGACTGGGTCGAGGCCAGCGCTGCGGTTCGCTCGGCGACTGCCGCGCGATCCTTCAGCTCCAGCAGCGCAGCGTGGGCTTCCATGTCGGTCGCGGCGGTGCCGGGGTCGGGCTCTGCCGCGGAGGCCGCCGCTTCGCTCGTTGCTGGCGCAGCTCCAGTCAGTGCCCGCAGATGCTGCCGGGCCGCTGCGAGGCCGGCTTCGGCCTGCGCCATGTTCGCCTCGGCACTTGCCACGGCGCCGTCGGCCTGGTGCTGGTCGGCGCGGGCGAGGTCGCCGGCCTTGGTGCGCCGGGCCACGTCGGCGGCGATGCGGCGGGTGTTGTCGAGCTGGTCGCGGGCGCTGTCGACTTCGATGCGGGCGCGCTGCCACTGCCACCAGGCCTCGCGGACGGTGGCGGCGATGCGCAGCCGCGCCGCAGTGGCGCGGCTCTCGATGGCCGCACCTTCTGCTTCCGCGAGCGCCGCAGTCCTGCCTCGCTCGCCGGGCAGCCACAGCGGCACAGCGATGCCGACCTCAAGCTCGCGCGCACCCTGGTTGCGGTTCAGGCGGTCGGTCTTGTTCGAGATTTCCAGGGCCGCGGGCTCCGGTGTCCAGGCATTCGCCGCGCTCTGCTGCGCACGGGCGGCGTCGCGCCGCGCCTGCAAGGCCATGGACTCGGGCTGGCGGGCCCAGGCGGCGTCGAAGACCTGGCGCAGGCTCAGCGAGGCCGCGGCAGTCTGAGGCGCAGCCGGGGTAGAGGCGGGCTGCGCCTGCACAGCGATGCTGCAGGCGGCCACGGTGGCTGCCGCACCCGCGTGCAGCAGCCAGGCCCTTGTTCGAGTTCTTGGATTCATCCGATGCTCCAGTGTTGAGAACAACCCACGGGAGATCGGCAAGCGGCGACCAAGAGGTCGCGTCGTGCCCGAAGGCGCCGCACGCTGCGGCGCGCACTCAGGCGCGAACGGGCTTCAGAGAAGGAAGAGACCCGCCTCGCCGATCAGGCGAGGGGCAGCTACTGAGGGCGCTCGGGTCGGGTCGGCGCGTATGCGCCTTCGGATTCTTCAAGGTTTGCGCTGGGGTGCGTCGTCGAGAGCGCGCCGGGCAGGGCCGACGGCAGGGTGAGCATCACGCTGCAGTGGCCGTGGCAGTGACCGCAGTCCAGGTCCATGGCACCGGGTGCCTTGTCGCCCGTGGCATCCGCGGTCGCACCCAGATCGGTAACCGGCCCGACATTGCCGACGGTATCGGCGTGGTGCTGGTGTTCGTGGTGACCGAAGTGCGTTGCGCCGGCCTGCTCCTCGTGCCCGCAGTACGACGCCACGGCCGCCCAGCTGAACTGGAGCGGCAGAAGGGCGAGCAGGACGATGGCGAGGAGGCGACGCACGGACAAGAGTCTAGCAGGCCGTTGAAAAAGTGGGCATCGAACGCATCAGGGACGCTGTTTTCGAAGAAACGAGTGGCCCAGACGCGTCTGCGCAGCGATTGCACCGGCCAATCTGGCCTGTTTGCAGGCCATCTCGCCCATTTCGGGCGCACGTATCCCCGGGCTCACGCATGATGCGCGTCCCACCAGCCGCCGATGCTGCCCATGCGCACCAGGTTGTAGGTGGCAAAGCACAGCAGCGCCTGACCCGTGAGCTTGGCCTGACCGATGAGCTTGGTCTTGGCCAGACCACCCACGGTCTTGATCCAGCCAAAGGCCTCCTCAATGCGCTTGCGCACCTTCTGACTGGTCTTGTAGCCCTCGTGTCGGGTGATCCGGGCATCCACCGCCGAGTGCTTGTCCTTGGCCGCTACGTGCGGCGTGACCTTGAGCTTTCGGCAGCCCTTGATGAAGGCCTTGCTGTCGTAGCCCTTGTCGGCCCCGACCGTAGCCCGCTTGTTCTTGTTGTCCCGACGCTTCAACATGGCCAGCGCCGCCTCGCGCTCGGCGGTGCCGCTGGCATGGGTGATCTCCACGTCCACGATCAACCCGTTGCGGTTTTCCATCAGGATGTGGCCCATGTGGCACAGGCGGGACTTGTCGCCCTGGCTCTTCTTGAACAGCCGGGCATCGGGGTCCGTGGTACTGGCGTGGGTGTCGTTGCAGCGCTGCTGCCCTTTGAAGTCCACCTCGGGATTGCGCCCTCAGTCGGGGTTTGGTCGTCGTCCCGGCGCTTGAAACTTTTGTGCGAGGCCCAGGCCTCGATCAGCGTGCCGTCCACACTGAAGTGTTCGTCGCTGGTCAACTTCGCCCAAACGGCGGTGTGCTTGACCCGCTCGAAGAAGGCGCGGGCCAAGTCTTCGTTGAAGAGCCGCTCGCGGTTGGCGCTGAAGGTGGAGTGGTCCCAGACCTTGTCCTCGATGTTCAGGCCCACGAACCAGCGGTACAGCAGGTTGTAGTTGACCGCTTCGACCAACTGGCGCTCGCTGCGGATGGAGAACAGGATCTGCAGCAGCAGGGCATCGAGCATCTGCGGCGGCACCGAGGGGCGGCCCCGGCGGGCGTACACCGCGTCGAACTCGCGGTTCATCGTCGCCAGCAGCGCAACGACTGCGGCGCGCAGTTTGCGCAGCGGGTGTGTCTGCGGCACGCGCTCTTCAAGGCTGATGTAGCTGAACATCGCTTGCCTGGGAAGTCTTGGTTGCCTCTCATCGTCCTCGTCTGGGTTGTTCGCCGATGGCTTCAGATCGTACTGGCCGACGCCAGCGTCGACGGGGGATTTTTCAACGGCCTGCTAATCGACCACTTGCCGGAACACTTGGAGGACCGCCGTCAGTTTGCGTACAACCTAATGCCGAAGGCAATGAACGCAGTGTTTGGGCCACAACCCACAGCGTGGGAGACCTTCAAGAACCCAAGTACCAGGGCAACGTGGATAAGAGTCAAAAAATGACCGCTGATTTCCAGCGTGGCGATACCGCTCTGAATGGGATTTGTCCGTACTTCACGATGTTTCCACTCGATTTTCCGCTTAATATTCTGAAGCGGAGAGCGCGAGCGGGTGACGTCGTGCTTGATCCTTTCTGCGGCCGGGGCACTACCAATTTCGCTGCACGACTTGTCGGCCTCCGTTCCCTTGGGGTGGACTCCAGCCCGGTTGCCGCAGCCGTTACGGCCTCCAAGCTCGCGACGACCACCGTTGATGACATCCTTACCGAAGCACGCAGTATTCTGACTGAACGCGAAGCGCGCCACATCCCGACCAGCGAGTTCTGGCAATGGGCGTATCACCCGACTGTACTGGACGCGCTGTGCCGATTCCGGGAGGCTTTCCTGGAGGACTGCACCACGGACGCCCGCATCGCCCTCCGTGGCATTGTCCTAGGTGCGCTGCATGGCCCGAAGCAGAAAACCTTCCCGAGCTACTTCTCTAACCAATGCCCTAGAACCTACGCTCCCAAGCCTGCCTATGCGACACGCTTCTGGCGGTCGCGAGGGCTTTCACCGGAGCCAATTGATGTCTTGGCCGTGATCGAACGGCGTGCGAAGCGCTACTACGGAAGCTCGCATGACACTGCGGGCACCGTGCGATTGGCGGACAGCCGTCAGGCCGAGGCACTCCAGCCGGAAACACCAGAAATCCGATTCGACTGGCTGATCACCTCGCCCCCGTACTACGGCATGCGGACCTACATTCCTGATCAGTGGCTGCGCAATTGGTTCGTGGGCGGCTCCGACGTTGTCGACTACAGTAGTAGCGACCAGATCGTTCATTCAAGCCCCGAGGACTTCGCGGAAGATCTCCGCCGCGTGTGGCGCAACGCCAGTGAGGTGTGCGCCGAAGATGCCAAGATGGTTATCCGGTTCGGCGGCATCACCGACAGGCGCGCCAACCCACTCGACCTCATTAAAAGCTCCCTCAGTGACAGTGGCTGGCGCATCACCACCATCAGGGAAGCTGGGTCTGCCACAGAAGGCAAGCGCCAGGCGGATGCCTTCCTACGCACAAAGTCCAAGCCGATGGTCGAGTACGACGTTTGGGCAGCCAAGGTATGACACCCAAGACGTGAACAGTCATCCGTCTGCGTTGCAAAGTCATCGAATCCACGCCCTCAAGGCCAAGGCGTTACTATCTCGGCACGCTCGACGCTGCGCAGCGTGAAGAGTTCTTCGGCCTCATCCACGAGTGGCACTTGCTGCATGAAGGCCGGCGCATGCGGATCGGAAGGCACTATGCTGACGCTCACTGAGGCGCAGTGGCAGGCGCTGCAACAAAGCGAAGTGGACCAGTTCGTCGCCACCGTGTGCGATGAGTTTCTCGCCCATCGGCCCGACCGGCGGGAGCAGCCTGGGCGCGAGGCGGTCCTGGCGCGCATGCAGGCCGCGTACGACTACGCCGCCCGTGTGGGTTTCAGCAGCACGCCGCACATCGTGCGGCTGATGCATTGGGCGGCCGATGCACCGCGCATCCATGACGAGCCGCCAGTCGATCGCTACCTGCGCAAGCCCGGCGCCACACCCGAGCAGCGATTCGACGAGCTGGATGCCGTGGTTCGACACAAGCTCAAAGGAGCCGATGAATGGCCGCTGCCGCCATCCCCTTGATCGAAGCCGCCGCCATCCGCATTCTGACCGCGCTTGGCGTGGGCGTGGCTGCCGGCGCAGCCGGTGAAGTAGCGCGGCAGCAGGCGCGCAAGCGCCAAGAGCAGGCCGACCAGGCCAAAGACTCGACCATCGCGCGCGCCGAGGCGCCCACCCGTGCGAGACAAACGTGCAAGGAGTGTCCGCCCGATCGGGGCGAAGCGGCCTTGCAATCGACTGCCGGGTGGTCGCTAGACTCGATCGATTACCAGCGCCGCATCGGGCAGATGCCTGCGGCGCCTGAGGGCTATCTGGTCGAATGGCAATTCAACGGCGTGCGCTTCGACGGCTTCGACTCCAGCCAATGCCTGCTCAAGGAGGCCAAGGCACGGTATGACCAGTTTTTCGATGAGTGGGGCGGATTCCAGTATCCCTTTCAGGAAAGAATTTTCGTCAAGATGACCAATGAGGCAGTGGCACAGAACCGTGCTGCCATACCCAAGCCCCCCATCCGGTTGCAGTGGAACTTCATGGAGCCGGTCTCGTATCGATACATGTCGAAGGTTCTGCTTCGCACCTCACCCGAGATAGAGGTCCTGTACCGACCATGAAAAAGCGCCCGTACATCAGTCATGTCCTCGAAGTGCGATTTCGTCGCGCCTTCGCGGACTCGGACTCCATCGAATCCCAGATGAATCTTGTCTACGAGTTGGTCAGAGGAGGCGCGTCTTCAGACCCGATGCTGCTCCCTGACCAGTGGCTGATAGCGACGGGAGAGAAAGACTCGTCCTATCTCTACCGAGCTTTTGACAGTTCAGGGCCTAAAGCCGCTGCGATCGCTGTCATCCGCGAAGAGAACAGAGAAGAAACTGCATTGCAGAGCTTCACACTTTGGAACGGGCAAGAAGATCGAGTAAAGGGAGCCTCGATCTCCTGCTTCTTTGATCGTAGAGACGGCCGCTCTTCAGGGCTGACCTTCAAGATGAGGTCCGCTCCGCAGACATTTAGGCTCGGTGACACCAACGACGCAATAGAGCTGGTTTCAGAATCTGTGCGACTCTATCGGCCGATCTACAGCGCTTTGACTCCAGAGCAATACGATGCTGTTTTTCCGGACCGCCCCGGCGTCGGCTGGATGCTATACCTGCCGCGCGTGCTGACAGCGCAGCAAGTACCCGAGGCCAGAGCGCTGGTGCCGGTGATGGGCAAGAACGCCAAAGGCAAGGACGAGCAACGGGGCACGATCATCGTCAGCGTCACCGACGAGCCCTTCTCGGACGAGAACCCTGAGCACGTCAGAATCGCCAACGCCATCGAGATCCGCCTGGTCGATCAGGACCTGCTGCCCCGGTATGCGGACCTCTGAACCAGTTCGTCGCCACGGTGTGCGATGAGCTTCTCGCCCATCGGCCCGAGCGGCGTTTCGACGAGCTGGATGCCGTGGTTCGACACAAGCTCAAAGGAGCCGATGAATGGCCGCTGCCGCCATCCCCTTGATCGAAGCCGCCGCCATCCGCATTCTGACCGCGCTTGGCGTGGGCGTGGCTGCCGGCGCAGCCGGTGAAGTAGCGCGGCAGCAGGCGCGCAAGCGCCAAGAGCAGGCCGACCAGGCCAAAGACTCGACCATCGCGCGCGCCGAGGCGCCCACCCGTGCGAGACAAACGTGCAAGGAGTGTCCGCCCGATCGGGGCGAAGCGGCCTTGCAATCGACTGCCGGGTGGTCGCTAGACTCGATCGATTACCAGCGCCGTATCGGGCAGATGCCTCCGGCACCAGCAGGTCACCTGGTCGAATGGCAATTCAATGGCGTGCGCTTCGACGGCTTCGACTCCAGCCAATGCCTGCTCAAGGAAGCCAAGGCACGGTATGACCAGTTCTTCGATGAGTATCGCCAAGTCAAACCCTGGTGGCGGGAGGGGGAACGCGCGGTTTTCAACGAGGCCATGCGTCAAGGCGCAGCAGCGCAGCCTCGCCCTCCGGTGCAGCTGCGCTGGCATTTCATGGAGCCGATCAGTTACCGCTACTTCTCCACCATCATCCGTGCCGCCTATCCCGATATCGAGGTCCTCTTTCATCCATGAACGCTCCTCTCTTGACTCTAGATCTGCAGTTCCGTCGCCAGGTCGACAAGCTGATTCCAGTCGAACAGCAGATGTCCGAACTGTTCTTGCTGGCGCGGCATGTGTCCTCATGGTCTCCATTGTTGTCGCGCTGGTTTCTGACCTCCTCGAAGAGTAAAGAGGAGGCGCTGTTGTACGAGGCCTTCGACTCGAACGGGCCGACGACAGCCGCCCTCGCCGTACTGCGCGAAAAGAGCCGAGGCGTGGAAGATGTTCGGTCTGTGTCGGTCTGGAACGGCCAGGAGGCTTCCGCTGACGGCGCGAGCATGTCGTCGACGACGTCGGTTCTGGGGCGCCCCGATCGGATTGATTTCCGCTTGACCGTGAACCCGGTGGTCGGCGACTGGCGGCAGGGCGCAGCCTTGCTGCAGCACGCCAGCGGAATATGGCCGGCGGCATTCGCCACGTTCAGCCCCTTTTACTATCCGGAAAGCGCCGTCTTCAAAGACCGCCCCGGCGTCGGCTGGATGCTATACCTGCCGCGCGTACTGACAGCGCAGCAAGTACCCGAGGCTCGAGCGCTGGTGCCGGTGATGGGCAAAAACGCAAAGGGCCAGGACGAGCAGCGGGGCACCATCATCGTCAGTGTCACCGACGAGCCCTTCTCGGACGAGAACCCTGAGCACGTCAGAATCGCCAACGCCATCGAGATCCGCCTGGCCGATCAGGACCTGCTGCCCCGGTATGCGGACCTCTGAATTGTCCGCCTGGGGGCCGGCCGCTTTCCCACGACCCCACATGCCGGCTGGCAATGTACGGCAATTTGCCGTATAATTGGCGTCAGGAGGACGATCCCATGGCCGCCCACACCACCACCGCCCGGCTCGAAGCGCGCATCAGTGCCGATCTGCACGCCCAGCTCAAGCGCGCCGCCGAGTTGCAGGGGCGCACGATGACCGATTTCGTGGTCTCGGCCGTGCAGGAGGCCGCCCAGCGCGCCATCGAGCAGGCGGCCGCCATCCGGCTGTCGGTGGCCGACCAGGAGTGCTTCGCCCAGGCCTTGCTGTCGCCGCCCACCCCGGCCCCGGCGCTCAAGCGCGCCTTCACGCGTCGCCGCAAGCTGCTGCACGCTGAATGAGCCGGGCGCCGTTTCGCGTGGTGCCACTGGACGCCACGCACGACCGCTCGGCCTTCGATTGCGACAGCCCGGCGCTGAATCGCTACCTGCACGAGCAGGTCTCGCAGGACGTGCGCCGCCGCGTCGCGGCCTGCTTCGTGGCCATCACCGACGAGGGCCGCATCGCGGGCTACTACACCTTGGCCTCGGCGAGCCTGTGGCTGGCCGACTTGCCGCCCAGCACCGCGAAGAAGCTGCCGCGCTATCCCACCGTACCCGCCGTGCGCATGGGCCGTTTGGCGGTCGATCGCCGCTTCCAGGGGCAGGGTCTGGGCGGCGCGCTGCTGGCCGATGCGCTGGCACGCGCAGCCCATGCCGAGATTGCCGCCCATGCGCTGACGGTCGATGCCAAGGACGAGACGGCTGCGGCCTTCTACCGGCACCACGGGTTCATTGCCTTGCCCGAGGCGCCGCTGACCTTGTTCCTGCCGTTGGCAACGGTGCGCGGTCTGCGTTGACCCTCAAAGCCTTCCCAACTCCCGCTCGATCGCCTGCGCCAACGCTGGCAACGCGCCTTGCACGCCTGCTGCGAGATCGAACCGGCGCTTCAGATCCACCCGCCGCACCAGCACGGCGATGGGGATCTCCTGGCCGCGCTGCAGGCGCTTGACGCCGCTGCGCTCGCGCTCGGCGCGCTTGAAGCGGCCCAGCTGCGCGGCGTTCTCGCGGAGGTTCTCGGCCATCAGCAGCACGCGGCCGTTCTTCTCGACGAAGAAGGCGTTGCCCGAGCGCATCAGGCCGTCGATGACCTGACG
>NZ_JBKBVU010000282.1:0-2923 GCF_046289365.1 Caldimonas sp.
GCTCATGGATGGGCCGGCGCTCGACGCGCCGGCCATCGATGCGGATCTCGCCGGCGTCCACCGGCACCAGGCCCACGATCATGTAGAAGGTGGTGGTCTTGCCGGCCCCGTTGGGGCCCAGCAGGCCCACGACCTCGCCGCTTCTGACCGACAGGTGCACGTCCTTGACCACCTGACGCGCGCCGTAGCGCTTTTGCAGGCCCGAGACCTCCAGACGGCTGCCCTCCCCGGGCGGCACAGGCGTGCGCAAGGGTGTCAACGCGCGTCTCCACGCCCGGCGCCGGACGACGACGGGGTCAGCACCCCGCGCACCCGGCCGTCTGCACTGCCCTCGACGCCGCCTTGCACGCTGAAGGTCTCGGCCCTGTTGTCATAGGTGATGGTCTGGCCGCTGATCTCGTCGGCCAGCTCCGGGCCGCGCAGGCGCCGGATCACGGCCTGGCCGCTCAGTCGCAGCGTGTCGGTGCGGCTGTCGTAGTCGATGCGGCTGGCGCGGCCTTCGATGTGCTCGTCCACGCCGTCGCGCTTGCGGCGGAAGGTGGCCGGTTCGGCCGCCCCGGTGGCCGTGGCGCTGTGGTGGCCTTCGGCAGACTGGCGCACCTCCACCCGGTCGGCGCGCAGCACCAAGGGGCCCTTGATGAGCTCGACCCGGCCAGTCAGCACGTTCACCCGGCGCGCATCGTCATAGCGCAGGCTGTCGGCCGTGAAATGCAAGGGCTGGTCCCGCTCGCTCTCGGCCCAGGCCGCCGGGCCCAGCAACAGCGCCAAGGCCAGGGCCAGCCCCGGCGTGCTGCGCCAGGGTCGTCCGAGGGGGGGGAGGGAAGGGCTCATGACGGCATGAAACTTGCAGTTCCATGCCATTCTAGCCCAGGGAACGGCCCTCGCGCGAGGGCCGGCAGCAGGTTTCGTGCCGGGGCGGGCCGAACCGGCCGCTCAGCGGCCGGCGCGCGCCTGGCCGATCAGGTAGTCGGCCACCTGCAGCGAACGCTCCAGCGATCCGGCCAGGGCCCCGGAGGTCCAGTAGCGGCCGTTGATGCCGATGGCCGGCACGCCGTCGATCTTGTAGCCCTCGGCGATCTGCTTGGCTTGGCGGGTCTTGGTCTGCACGCCGAAAGAATTGAAGGCCTCGAGGAACTTGGCGCGATCGACCCCCTGGCGAGCCATGAAGTCGGCGATGGCCTCGGGCTTGTTCAGCGGGTTGCGTTCGACATGAACCGCATGGAAGACCTTCTTGTGCAGGGCCTGGACCTGTCCCAGGGCCTCCAGCGCGTAGTAGATGCGCTGGTGCACGACGAACTCGTCGCGGAAGGCCACCGGCACGCGGCGGTAGACCACATCGGCCGGCAGCTTGGCAGCCCAGGGTTCGATCATGGGCTGGAAGCGGTTGCAATGCGGGCAGCCGTACCAGAAGAACTCGACGACCTCGATCTTGCCCTCGGCACCGCCGGCCAGGGGCGGGCGCAGCACCACGTAATCGCTGCCCGCCTTGGGAGCCTGGGCCCGCGCCGCCCCAGACCCCAGGCCGGCCAGCGCCAGGGCAGCCGCCCATCCAACGGTGGTGAATTCGCGTCGCTTCATCGAGTCATCCTTTCATTCTTCACGACATAACGCAGCCCGGGTGGATCCGGCCGACCAGCGCAAGTTCAGCCGCCCGTCGCCTGGGCCCTCCCGTTCAGCGCTGCATGCGCACCAGGGCCGCATCGATGCCGTTGCTCTTGAGCCGGTCCTGGGCGCGGTCGGCCTCGGCCTGGGTGTCGAAGGGACCCAGGCGCACCCGGTAGACGGTGCGGCCACCCTGCTCGCGTTCGGTGACGCGGGCGCTTAAGCCCATCATCGCCAGCCGGGCGCGCTGCTGCTCGGCCTCCTCGGCGCGCGTGAAGGCCCCAGCCTGCACGAAATAGACCAGCGCCGCCTCGGTGGCCGCGGCCGGTGCCGGGTCGGCGCCGGAGAGGATGGCCGCCGGGTCGCGTGCGGCCGGCCGCGCCGTGCCCTGGCGCAGCCCCGGCGGCACGTCAGGCAGCGGCTGGGAGGCCGCCGGCGCCTGGGCGGGCGGCGCGGCGCTGCGCCCCTGCAGCGGGGCATTGGGGTTCCAGTGGCGGTTGCGCTCGGCCTCGGCCGCCTCCTGCTCGGCCGTGCGCGCCGGCACCTTGTTGATGAAGGGAATGGGCACCTTGGTGACATACAGCGCCACCGCCAGGGCCAGGGCCAGGCCGACCAGCACCCCCACCACCAGGCCCAGGGCGAATCCGCCGCGTTGCTTTTTCATCGGGAAGGTTGTCCTTGCAGGAACGGGCACATGCACCCCATTGTGGCGCAGCGCCCGGTGTCACATCTTGGCCGGCGCGTTCACGCCCAGCACGGACAGGCCGTTGTGCAGCACCTGGCGCGTGGCCACCAGCAGGGCCACCCGTGCGCGCGCCAGCTCGGCGTCGTCCACCAAGAAGCGCTCGGCCGCGTAGTAGGTGTGGAAGGCGCTGGCCACGTCGCGCAGATAAAAGGCCACGTCGTGCGGCGCCAGGTCGCGCGCGGCCGCCGACAGCATGCCGGGGTACTCGGCCAGCTTGAGCATGAGCGCCGCCTCGGCCGGCATCACTAGGCGGCCGAGGTCGGCGCGCGGCAAGCCGGCCAGATCGCCGCCATGCTGCTGGCGCCATTGCTCGACCACCGAGCAGATGCGCGCGTGGGCGTACTGCACGTAGTACACCGGGTTTTCGTCGTTCTGCTTGAGCGCCAGGTCCACGTCGAAGGTGAACTCGGTGTCGGCCTTGCGACTGATCAGGAAGAAGCGCACCGCGTCGCGGCTGGTCCAGTCGATGAGGTCACGCAGGGTCACGTAGGAGCCGGCCCGCTTGGAGATCTTCACCTCCTGCCCACCGCGCATCACAGTGACCATCTTGTGCAGCACGTAGTCCGGATAGCCCTC
>NZ_JBKBVU010000283.1:0-2922 GCF_046289365.1 Caldimonas sp.
GGGCGACGCCGGCGCAGGCGCGGGCCGGCGCTGGCGCATCCCCGTGGTGGGGCTGGGCGGGCTCGAGCACTGGTCGTTCGAGGCCGTCGGCAGGGAGCGCATCACACTGCCTTCGGGCGAAACGGACGCGTTGCACGTGCGCCGCCTCGCCAGCGAACGCGCGCTGGACGTGGACCTGTGGTACAGCCCGGCCCTGCCCGGTCTGCCGGTGCGCATCGTGCTGCAGCAGCCCAACGGCGACCGGGTGGACCAGCGCCTGCGCGAATGGCCCGCCGTGCCGCCCTCCTGAGCGCCGACTACGCGCGCAGTGTTGGGATGGACGCCCCCTCTTGAAATCCGCCCGCCGGGAACCGATATCAGGGACGAGCGGTCCGTGTCGGGTGCCCCCGTACCCAGCGTCCCGCGACTTGCAGGGACAATCTGTTTCGAGGATAGTGTGGTCATGCACATGCTCTACAACTCCGACAGCTTCGCGGTGGTCCACATCCTGGCCAACGCCCAGGAGGTGGCGAGCGCGGCCGAGGGCGATGCGCCCCGTCCGGTGCTGCCGCGTCACGGCTTCGAAATCGTGGACAAGCGCTCCGGCAAGGAGGTGTACCTGGACGGCTCCTGGGCCGAGCTGTTCCAGCAGCAAATCGAGTCGTGGCAGCGCGACACGCCGACCCAAGAAGAGGTCGAGGACACGCTGGAACGCTACGCCTCGCTCGCGCAGATGCCGCTGGTGGTGCACTGAGCAGGAGCAGTGCGGTGGCCGCGCGCTGGGCGGCCACCCCTGTCGGCCCGGCGTTGGTCGTCAGTCAAACGGACGGGGCCGCGGCGTCTTTTCGGTGGAAGGCGGCAGGATCGGGAGCTGGAACACCGGCTGCTCCCCCGTCAGCGTCTTGAGAAACGCCACGAGCTGGGCGTTCTCCTCGGGCGTGAATTTTTTACCCAACTGCAGACGCCCCATCACATCCACCGCTTCGGACAACGACCACACGGCCCCATCGTGGAAGTACGGATAGGTCAACTCGACGTTGCGCAGTGCCGGCACTTTGAAGGTAAAGCGGTCGATCTCCTTGCCCGTCACGGCCGAGCGTCCCTCCACCCCCGGCGAAGCGGATTTGTAGGGCGCCACGACGCCCATTTTTTGGAAAGAGTTGCCGCCCAGGTTCGGGCCGTTGTGGCAGGCCACGCAGCCGCTCTCGTTGAAGAGCTTGTAGCCGGCCAGCTCGTCCTTGGTCAGCGCCTGCTTGTTGCCCAGCAGGTATTGGTCGAAGCGCGAGTTGGGCGTGACCAACGTTTTCTCGAACTCCGCGATCGCATCGGTGACCATGTCGATATCGATCTTGTCCTTGCCGTAGATGAGCTTGAACTCCCGGGCATACGCGGGGATCGATTGCAGCACGTCCACGGCCAGCGTGTGCGTAAATGCCATCTCCCCGGGATTGGCGATCGGCCCACCCGCCTGTTCCTTGAGGTCGGCCGCTCGGCCGTCCCAGAACTGGGCGAGGTTGAGGCTGGAGTTGAGCACGGTCGGCGCGTTGATGGGGCCCTTTTGCCAGCGATCCCCGATCGAGGTGCTGATGTTGTCGGTGCCGCCCATGCTCAGGTTGTGACACGAATTACACGAGATGAAGCCCGACTTCGACAGCCGAGGATCGAAGTAGAGCTTTTTGCCCAGCTCGACCTTGCCCAAGTCGATCTGTTTGGGTGGCTGGATGGGGGCATACAGGCGATCGAAAGAGTCACTCTGCGCCACCGCAACCGCACCACCCGCGGCGAGTGCGGCCACGACGGCTGCCATGCGAATACGACGCATCGATCTCGTTGTCATGGTGGGATCCTTTCTCCGATGTTGACCGCAAGGCCGGTGCCCATCCGGCGCGCGGCAAAGACCATGCTAGGCGCATGGTCACCGAAGAATTTGACCCGCATCAAAGATCAGGGATATCCCTGATTGACACGCTGCATCATCAAAATAGCCGCCCCCTATGAAGAATCCCAGGGGCGGCTGCAACAGCGCGCAAAATCGTGCACGCGCTCAGGCTTCCAGCAAGCTACGCAGCATCCACGCCGTCTGTTCGTGCACGGCCAGCCGCTGCGTCAACAAGTCAGCGGTCGGCTCGTCGTGCGCTTGGTCCACCAACGGGAAGAGGCTGCGCGCCGTGCGCGCCACCGTCTCGTGGCCCTGTACGAGCATGCGCACCATTTCCAGCGCCTTGGGAGGCTCGGTCGGCGCATCCGGCACGGCACTCAGGCGCGCAAACTCCGCGTACGACCCTGGCGCGACATGGCCCAGCGCCCGAATGCGCTCGGCAATCGGGTCCACCGCGTTCCACAGCTCCGTGTACTGCTGCATGAACATATCGTGCAGCGTGTTGAACATGGGCCCGGTAACGTTCCAGTGGAAATTGTGCGTGGTGAGGTACAACGTATACGTGTCCGCCAGCAACCGGCTCAGCCCCTGCGCAATCGCTGCGCGATCTTGCGCATCAATGCCGATATCGATATCGGTGCCACCACGCACGGCAGCCAACCGGGAAGACTTTTTGGCCATGACAGACTCCGTCTACAACTACGCCTGATGGAGCCCCATCCTCCATCGCATTACCGGCCCCCATCTTAGCCGTAAAACGGGCCATCTCGCGCGCTTTGACCCCCGCCGCGCGCGCTTCCAGCCCGGCTTAAGCCCGCAGCCACTGTCTTCCCCCGGGAACGGGCGGCATACCCACCGCCACACACCGCGCCTTAGTTGGGAAGCAATGCCGCTGCCCCCGCGCGCAGCGGAGCCACCACGGGTGCCGCCGCGGCCGCGTCGCCCGTGCGGAATTGCGCCACCACCTGCAGCAGCGCCTGCGCCTGGGTGTTGAGGCTGGCAGCCGCCGCCGCGGCCTGCTCCACCAGCGCCGCATTCTGCTGCGTCGTGCTGTCGAGCTGCCC
>NZ_JBKBVU010000284.1:0-2920 GCF_046289365.1 Caldimonas sp.
CTGCTGGAGCTGGAGCTCCGCCGTTTCCTCGATGGTGACGACGCGCTCCGGCGGCTGCGGGGCAAGCACGTGCTGGTCAGCGTCTCGGCGCTCGGGCTGCGCGACATCCATCCGATCCCGCTGGGCGGGGCCATCCCCGGCCAGTTCGTGCCCGAGTTCGAGCGCGTGATGAACGCGCTGCCCACCGGGCGGCTCTCCGATCCCTTCCTGTCGCGTTTCGGCGCCCACCTGGTGCAGGTCACCGATCGCCGCGAGACCCGCATCGACCCGCGCGAGCAGCGCGAGCTGGCGCGCAACGTGCTGCGCGAGCGCAAGTACGAGCAGGCCTACGAGGAGTGGGCGCGCGAAATCCGCGAGCGGGCCTACATCGACATCCGCGTCCGGCCCGAGCTGTGAAGCACACCCCGCGCAAGCGCTTTGGCCAACATTTCCTGAACGACACGGCCGTCCTGGACGCGATCGTGCGGGCCATCGACCCGCAGCCGGGGCAGGCCGTGGTCGAGATCGGCCCCGGTCTGGGGGCGCTGACCGAGCCCTTGCTGGAGCGCTGCGAACGCCTGACCGTGATCGAGCTCGACCGTGACCTGGCCGCACGACTGCGCAAGCGCGCAGCCCTGCAAGTCATCGAGGCCGATGTGCTCACGGTCGACTTCCATGCCCTGGCGCGGCAACAGGGGCAGCGCCTGCGCGTGGTGGGTAACCTGCCCTACAACATCTCCTCGCCCATCGCCTTCCATCTGCTGGCCCAGGTGGATGCCATCATCGACCAGCACTTCATGCTGCAAAAAGAGGTGGTCGAGCGCATGGCCGCCGCCCCCGGCGACAAGGACTATGGCCGCCTGAGCGTGATGCTGCAGTGGCGTTACGAGATCGAGAACCTCTTCGAAGTGCCACCCGAGGCCTTCGAGCCGCCACCGCGGGTGGATTCGGCGGTCGTGCGCATGACGCCGCTGTCCCACCCCGCGGCCGTCGATGTGGCCTTGCTGGGCGAGCTGGTGGCCGTGGCCTTCTCGCAGCGGCGCAAGCTGCTACGCCACACCCTGGGCCGCTGGCTCGAGGCCCGGGGCTTCGGCGGCCAATTCGACGTGCAGCGCCGCGCCGAGGAGGTGCCCGTGGCCCAATACGTGGCCCTGGCGCAGGCGGTGGGGGGCTGAACACCACCGTTTCCGCAGGCCCCGATCTGCGGGGGCCAAGCCCCGGCCCTCCACGGAAGTGATGCGCAATGCACAGGCCGGGGCCAGCTTGCACGCGGGCCATGCGCTACAAGCTTCAATCGTCTTCCCGCGTATCCCACTGCCAAATCGTCAGGCCCCAATCGGCGTGCAGGTCCGGCATGATCTGGCCGGTCTGGAAGTGGCGCCGGCTGTTCGCCTTGGCCGGCGTGAACCACCAGCCCGTGCGCGGGCAGGGCGATCCGGCAGGGGTGGAGGGCGGGTGAGCCTGGGCCGCAGGCTCCACGGGGGCAAGATACTGCCCTTCTTCCTCGGGGATCGTGCCATCCAGGTAACGCTCGTCTTTCCAGATGAGCCGCCACGTCACCGGCCAGGGCTTGTCGCGCTCCTCGTCGCGATAGGTGGGGGCCACCGTGTGCTTCACGAGATAGTTCATGCAGCCGATGTGCCGGCCGCGCACCAGGGGCTGGGGTGCCGGTTCGAACAGGCTGGGCCGCCGCTCCATGGCAGCCTGCATCCGCGCCCACAGCCCCGGCTCGGGCCGCACCGGCTCTCCCCACTCGGGCTCATAGATTCCATCCAAGGGCACCTCGTCGCCGGTGTGCACGGTGATGTCGGTGGGAGGTGGAACGTCGGGTAATTGATCAGGAAAGTTGTACGGGCCCCAAAACGGATCAAAAACAAACGCGCTTCCCCAATTTGCACTGTCCCCAAGGGTAAGGCGTTCCATAACAGAACCAAGACCGAGTCTTTCCCGGCTTATGTTCTGAGCTGCTTCTAGAACTTCATTTTTGTTTTTCATCCAGTCGAAGACGTACTCGACGGGATTCATAATTTTCTCGACGAAGTAGACTTCATGAGCAGCCTGCTTCAGTGGCCCCCACGCCGCAAAACTTTTGCTGTAATTGCCGCGCCACACCGATCGGTCGCCCTTCTTGAGCCGGGCCAGCCCTTTCTCGAAACCGATGCGGCCGGTGAGGATGCTCTTGGTGGCGTCCTGATTGAACTCGTCGATGTCTGCATCGTCGGCCATGCGCATGGCCTTCATCCACGCATCGGCGAACCGGTAGTAGGCCTGCGCCAAGGCCTCCCAGGCCGTGTAGGAGCTGTACTTCTTGAGCAGCCAGAACACCTTGCGGCGTTCTTCCTCGCTCATTCGGGTGGGCTGGTCTTGGCTCATGGGCCGGTTCCTGTCATCTTGGTGCGCACTTCATTGGCCGCCAGCCGCTCGAGTTCGATCTCGCCGATGGCAGCATCGGCCTGCGGGCCGTAACCATAACGCTTCGTCGTCTTGCCCCATCCGGTGGACAAGGCGGGCAACTGGACCACCTCAGCCTTGATGTGCGCAGGAAAGTCCACGAACAACTGCTCGCCCCCGCCGGGCAGGTACTGTCCCACCTCGCCATCGAACTGCTCAGCCGCTTTGCCCTTCCACGCCTTGAGCGTGGTGCCTTCGGGGATGGTGTACTTGATGAAGAAGTTGTTCGTGTTGAACTTGTCGCCGGGCAGCGGGGCCGGCAAGGGGTTGGTGATGTGGTGGCGCACCCGGGTTAAGCGCCAGCGCCGGCCTTGCAGCGCCGCGTGTGCGCCGATCTCGATCAGCGTCCCGGGGACGAGCCGGCGCACGCTGGGGCGTGCGTGCAGGCCATACGCGGCAAGCTTCAATCGTCTTGCCGCACATCCCACTGCCAAATCGTCAGGCCCCAGTCGGCGTGCAGGTCCGGCATGATCTGGCCGGCCTGGAAGTG
>NZ_JBKBVU010000285.1:0-2893 GCF_046289365.1 Caldimonas sp.
ATCCTGCGGGCCACCACCGCCAAGCTCAAAGAGCTGGAGGCGCAGGGCCTGAAGGCACAGGCCGTGGCGATCGGCAACAAGGGCCTCGGTTTCCTGAACCGCATCGGCGCCAACGTGGTTCCCCAGGTCACCCAGCTCGGCGACAAGCCACACCTGGACCGGCTGATCGGCCCGGTCAAGGTGCTGCTCGACCAGTACGCCGAAGGCAAGCTCGACGCGGTCTATCTCTGCTACACCCGCTTCATCAACACGATGAAGCAGGAGCCGGTGATCGAACAGCTCCTGCCCCTGGCGGCCGACAAGCTGCAGGCCGACAAGGACGCCCACGCCTGGGACTACCTTTACGAGCCGGATGCGCCCACCGTCATCGACGAGCTGCTCACGCGCTACATCGAAGCCATCGTCTACCAGGCCGTGGCCGAGAACATGGCGTCCGAGCAATCGGCGCGCATGGTGGCGATGAAGGCGGCGACCGACAACGCGGGCAACCTGATCAACGAGCTCAAGCTCGAATACAACAAGACCCGCCAGGCGGCGATCACGAAGGAACTGGCCGAGATCGTCGGCGGTGCGGCGGCGGTCTGAAGCGGTGCCGCAACCGAAGGCATAACGAATACTGATTGAAGGAACGAAAAATGGCTGAAGGCAAGATCGTTCAGTGCATCGGCGCCGTGGTGGACGTGGAGTTCCCGCGCGACCAGATGCCCAAGGTGTACGACGCCCTGAAGATGGAAGGCAGCGAGCTGACGCTGGAAGTGCAGCAGCAGCTCGGCGACGGCATCGTGCGCACCATCGCGCTGGGCTCGTCCGACGGCCTGCGCCGCGGCATGGTCGTGACCAACACCGGCGGGCCGATCACCGTGCCCGTGGGCAAGGCCACGCTGGGTCGCATCATGGACGTGCTGGGCCGCCCCATCGACGAGCGCGGCCCGGTGAGCCAGGAACTCACCGCCTCCATCCACCGCAAGGCGCCCAGCTACGACGAGCTGTCGCCCTCGACCGAACTGCTGGAGACCGGCATCAAGGTGATCGACCTGATCTGTCCGTTCGCCAAGGGCGGCAAGGTGGGTCTGTTCGGCGGTGCCGGCGTGGGCAAGACCGTCAACATGATGGAGCTCATCAACAACATCGCCAAGGCGCACTCGGGTCTGTCCGTGTTCGCCGGCGTGGGTGAGCGCACCCGTGAGGGCAACGACTTCTATCACGAGATGATGGAGTCGGGCGTGGTGGTGGACGAGGACCTGTCCAAGTCCAAGGTGGCCATGGTCTACGGCCAGATGAACGAGCCCCCGGGCAACCGTCTGCGCGTGGCCCTGACCGGCCTGACGATCGCCGAGTCCTTCCGCGACGAAGGCCGCGACGTGCTGTTCTTCGTGGACAACATCTACCGCTACACCCTGGCCGGGACCGAAGTGTCCGCCCTGCTGGGCCGCATGCCTTCGGCCGTGGGCTATCAGCCCACGCTGGCTGAGGAAATGGGCAAGCTGCAGGAGCGCATCACCTCCACCAAGGTGGGCTCGATCACCTCGATCCAGGCCGTCTACGTGCCCGCGGACGACCTGACCGACCCGTCGCCGGCCACGACCTTCGCCCACCTGGACGCCACCGTGGTGCTGTCGCGCGACATCGCCGCGCTGGGCATCTACCCCGCCGTGGACCCGCTGGACTCCACCAGCCGCCAGGTCGACCCCAATGTCGTGGGGGAGGAGCACTACAACACCACCCGCTCGGTGCAGGCGGTGCTGCAGCGCTACAAGGAACTGCGCGACATCATCGCGATCCTGGGCATGGACGAGCTGTCGCCGGAAGACAAGCTGGCCGTCGCCCGCGCGCGCAAGATCCAGCGCTTCCTGTCGCAGCCCTTCCACGTGGCCGAGGTGTTCACCGGCGCCCCGGGCAAGTACGTGCCGTTGTCGGAGACCATCCGCGGCTTCAAGATGATCGTGAACGGCGAGTGCGACCACCTGCCCGAACAGGCCTTCTACATGGTCGGCACCATCGACGAGGCCTTCGAAAAGGCCAAGAAGCTGCAGTGAGCGGCGCATACGGCGCGCTGGCGTCGTTGCCGCTCGCCGGGGGGGCCGGCCCCGGCTGCGTGCGGCGCCGCGCCAGCCCACCGTCCGCTTGCTTTCAGCAGCTTCCTAGACGTTAAAGGACCCTGAGCATGGCCACCATTCAAGTGGATGTCGTTTCGGCCGAGGAGTCGATCTTCTCGGGCGAGGCGAAGTTCGTCGCCCTGCCGGGCGAGGCGGGCGAGCTGGGCATCCTGCCCAAGCACACACCGCTGATCACGCGCATCAAGCCGGGGGCGGTGCGCATCGAGCGGGCCGACAACGGCGAGGAGGAGTTCGTGTTCGTCGCCGGCGGCATCCTGGAGGTGCAGCCCGACCACGTGACCGTGCTGGCCGACACGGCCATCCGCGGCAAGGACCTCGACGAAGCCAAGGCGCTGGAGGCCAAGCGCCTGGCCGAGGAGGCGATGAAGAACGCCAAGAGCGACATCGACTTCGCCAAGGCCCAAAGCGAGTTCGCGGCGATGGCCGCGCAAATCGCCGCGCTGCGCAAGTACCGCAAGAAGTAAGCAGGCTGCCCGCCTGCCAGGACAACGCCCGCCTTGCGCGGGCGTTGTGCTTTTGACCTGCTCCCCGAAATCCGTACCACGGCAAAGGAACAAAATCCGCGCAACGCAAAGGAAGCGCGATGCGCAAGAGCAGGTACACGGAAGAGCAGATCATTGGGTTCATCAAGCAGGCTGACGCCGGCGTGAACGTTGCGGACCTGTGCCGCAAGGAAGGCTTCAGTACGGCCACGTTCTACAAGTGGCGGGCGAAGTTCGGCGGCATGGAGGCCAGCGACGCGAAGCGACTGCGTGAGTTGGAAGCCGAGAACGCAA
>NZ_JBKBVU010000286.1:0-2891 GCF_046289365.1 Caldimonas sp.
CAGGCAGGTCGGATGGAACTGGATGAACTCCATGTTGCCCACCCGGCAGCCGGCGCGCCAGGCCATCGCGATGCCATCGCCCGTGGCGGTGTCGGGGTTGCTGGTGTAGCGGTAGACCTTGCCCACGCCGCCGGTGGCCAACACCACGGCCGCCGCCGGCAGGGTTTCCACCCGGCCGCGGTCGATGTCCAGGGCATAGACCCCATAACAGCGTGGTGGCTCGTCGCGCTTGAGGTGGCGCGAGGTGATCAGGTCCACCGCCATCCAGCGCTCGCGCAATTCAATATGAGGATGCCGACGCACCTGCTCGAGCAGCGCCTCGTGGATGGCCTTGCCGGTGGCATCGGCCGCATGGGCGATGCGGCGCACCGCATGGCCGCCCTCGCGGGTGAGGTGCAGTCCCAGCGGGCCCTGCGGATCGGCCGAGAACGGCACGCCCTGCGCCACCAGCCATTCGATGGCCTCGGCACTGCGCTGGGCGATGAAGCGGGCCGCGGTCTCGTCCACCAGCCCGGCTCCGGCATCCTGGGTGTCGCGCACGTGGCTGTCGATGCTGTCGTCGCTGCCCAGCACCCCCACGATGCCGCCCTGCGCCCAGGCGGTCGCCGCCTCGTTCACGCCCCGTTTGGCCAGCACCACCACCGGCCGCCGGGCTGCCAGGTGCAAGGCCACCGTCAGTCCGGCCAGGCCGGCGCCGACGATCACCACCGGATCGTTACGTGTCGATTCCATGCCATTCCCGTATTCGTCCGAGCCGCCTGCCAGGCGCAGGTGTCTCCTGTATGCTGCAAATCATTCTATCGGCGAGACGCTTCAGCCCCTGCCTGCCGGCTCCAACGTGAAGAAGGTCGCACCCCCGTGCCCACCCTCCCCCGAACGGGTGTGTCTGTCCGATGAAACGCATGGTTACACTGCCTGCACAACCCCTCCACGCTTCCACCATGAGGCACCATGTCCTACGTTCAGCGCATGGATGACACCAACCGCCCCCCGAACCGCCCTGTCGAGTGGGCCCCGACCATGCCTGACACCATGGCCACGCAGATCATGGCGCGCGAGAGCGACGACCCCCGGGTCGCGGGCTCGCATGACATCGGGCGGCTGACCGGTCCCAACACCCGGGAGCTGTTCGTCACCTGCGATGCGGCCGAGGCCCTGCGATTGCAGTTCGAGCACTTGCAAAGCCTGCATGTGGCCCTGCACGACATCGGCGGCAACGTCTCCCGCCAACTGCTGCGCCAGCTCGCTGCCCATGGCGGCAGTGCCGTGCAAAAGCTCATCATCCGCCAGCAGGGCTACGGCACCATGCTGGCGAGCATCGAATACGCCACCTACACCTCGCCCGAGGGCCAGCGCGTGCACATCTACTCCACCGATGTGCAAAGCACGCCGGCAGGCCAGCAGGCCGTCTCCAGGGCCTTGATGGAAAACGCCCAGGTCAGCGTCGTGCTGCTGGGCGAGATGGCCGGCCAGGGCTCGGCCAACGCCCTGCGGCAATTGATGCAATGGGTGCATGTGCCGGCCTGGGTCTGCCCCAGCCTGCTGATCATGCCGCTGGGTCCCGCGGCAGCCCAGGCAGCCGCTGCGCAGTCGGCGCAGGTGGTACAGCGCCATGGCATGCTGGTGCGTGCCGCCCCGCAGCCCTCGCGGCCCGCCGACGCGTGGTCGTTCATCTTGGGGTTCTGGCAGAAGCATGCCGCCCGGGGCCGCCTGGCTGGCGGGCCGAGCGCAGCATCGACCCTGCCGCAGCTCACGCCGCTGGCGCTCCAGCTCGACCCGGAGGAAGCCCGCACCGTGCCGCAATCGCCCGCGTGGGCCACGGCCCCGACCACCCCCGCCGCCCCGGCACCGGCCAGCCCCGTCCAGGCCTCGATGGAAGCCTATGTCGGCATGGTGGCGCAAATGACCGGCCTGCTGTCGTGCTGTGTGTTCGACGTGAACCTCGGCGCTCCGCTGGGCCACGCGGGCCGTGGCCCCTCGCCCATCGACCTGGCCCGGCAGGGGGCGGCGATCCTGAAGGCCCAGCAAATGGCCCGGCTGGCCCTGAACCTGGCCGATCCGGCCCACGAGATTCTGATTTCCTCCGACCGCCACCACCAGGTGGTGCGTCCGCTGCCAGGGCTGCCCGATGTGGCCTTGCACTGCTTGCTCGACCGGCACAAGACCAACCAGTCGCTGGTGCGTTTCCAGCTCCAGCGGCTGGACGCCTGGCTCAAGCAGCAACACCTGGCCGGACGTTGAGCCGCGCGATCGTCAGCGCCGGGAGCCGGTGTCGCCCTGGCTGGGTGGCACTTCGCGCACTTCCACGTCGATCACCTCGCTTGGCGCGCGCGAGGCGCCTCGGCCGGGCGCCCATGGGCCGGTGCGGGTGCGCAGGTCGGTCCAGCGGTAACGCCTGAACAAACCGAAATCGGCTGCCGTGGGGCGCCGCCCCCGCAGCAGGGCCCACACGCTGAGCACCAGCGCGGCGAAGAGTCCCGCCACCACCAGGCTGGCCAGGAAGACGAGGCTGAAGACCACGACAACGAGCCGTAGCAGCAGCGATGCGGCCGTAGCCACCAGGGTGCGCAGGAAATCCATCGAGGTGTGATTCACGGGCCGCCGGCGGGGTTCCCCTTGGGGGCCCGCCGGCGGGCCGGCCTTAATGCACGGTACGGCCAAACACGAACTCGCCGTTTTCCACCCCCACCGGGATCACATCCTTCGGCCCAAAGCGTCCCTCGAGGATGAGTCGGGCCACCGGATTCTCGATGCGGTGCTGGATCGCCCGCTTGAGCGGCCGCGCCCCGAAGACCGGGTCGAAGCCCACCTTGGCCAGCTCGGCCAAAGCTTCGGGTGAGACCTCCAGCCGCATGTCCATCTTCTCCAGGCGCTGTTCCAGGTGCTTGAGC
>NZ_JBKBVU010000059.1:0-16525 GCF_046289365.1 Caldimonas sp.
TGCCTGATCAACCGCGAGAAGGGCGTGGTCATCGACGTCTCCGAGCCGGCCGAATTCGCCCAAGGGCACATCAAGGATGCGAAGAACATTCCCTTCGGTCAGGTGGAATCCAGCACGCAACTGCCATCGAACAAGGCCCTGCCCCTGATCGTGGTATGTCCCACCGGTGCACGGGCCTCGCGCGCTGCCGCTACGCTTCGCAAGGCCGGCTATCAGAACACCCATGTTCTGGCCGGCGGCATGGCCGGCTGGCGCGACGCCAACCTGCCGGTCGAGAAGTCGAGTTGAGGGAGAGCCCCGTGCCCACCGTGACGATGTACACCACCCAGGTGTGCCCCTACTGCATTCGCGCCAAGCAGCTGCTGCAGCAGCGAGGCGTGCGCGACCTGCACGAGATCCGTGTGGATCTGCAGCCCGAGGAGCGCCTGCGCATGATGGAGCGCACCGGACGGCGCACCGTGCCGCAGATCTTCATCGGCGAGGTGCACGTCGGCGGCTGCGACGATCTGTATGCGCTGGACCAGCGAGGCGCGCTCGAGCCGCTGCTGCGAGGGCAATCCACGGCCTGACGTTTCCGCGGCGTCGCCGGCCTCGGCCATAATCGACATTCTGCAGCCCGCACACCATCGTCGGTTGCGGGCTTTTCACTTTCCGAGGACGATTTCCATCATGGCCGAGCAAGACCAGACCCCCGTGTTCCAGATCCAGCGCGTCTACCTGAAGGACCTCTCGCTCGAGCAGCCCAACTCGCCGCAAATCCTGCTCGAGCAGGAGCAGCCCCAGGTCGAGATCAACCTGGGCATCGAGGCCCAGCCCGTCGCCGACAGCATCTTCGAAGTGGCCGTGACCGCCACCGTGCACACCAAGATCAAAGACAAGACGCTGTTCCTGGTCGAAGCCAAGGAAGCCGGCATCTTCGAGATCCGCAACATCCCTGAGGAGCAGGTCAACCCGATCATCGGCATCGCCTGCCCGCAGATCGTCTATCCCTACCTGCGCGCCGTCGTGGCCGACGCGATCACCCGGGCCGGCTTCCCGCCCGTGCACTTGGCCGAGGTGAACTTCCAGGCCATGTACGAAGCCCAGCAGGCCCAGGCCCAGGGCAACGGCAGCGGCTCGCCCATCATCACCAGCGCCTGATCGCCGGGGTGGGCCCATGCCCCTGAGTCTGAGCATCCTCGGCGCCGGCGCCTGGGGCACGGCGCTGGCCATCCGTGCGGCCGCACGTCACCCCACGATGCTGTGGGCGCGTGACGCGGCCCAGGCCGCGGCGATGTCGGCCGAGCGCTGCAACCGGCGCTACCTGCCCGAGGCGTTCTTTCCCGAGGGCCTGCAGCTCACGGCGGATTTCGATGCGGCCCTGGCCCATGCCGAGAGCGGCCTGCTGGTCATTGCCACGCCGATGGCGGGCTTGCGCGAGACGCTGGCACGCCTGCCGCGCACGGCCCGGGCCTGGTGGCTGTGCAAGGGCTTCGAGGCCGGCACCGGCCTGCTAGGCCACGAGGTGGCACGCGAGGTGTGCCCCGAGGTGAGCGTGGGCGTGTTGTCCGGCCCGAGCTTTGCGCAGGAGGTGGCGCGCGCCCAGCCCACCGCCCTGGTGGCCGCCAGCACCGACGAGGCCCTGCGCGACGCCGCCGTCGAGGCCTTCCATGGCGAGGCCCTGCGCATCTACCCTTCGGCCGATCCGGTGGGCGTCGAGGTGGGCGGGGCAGTCAAGAACGTGCTGGCGATTGCCACCGGCGTGTGCGACGGCCTGGGCCTGGGGCACAACGCCCGCGCGGCGCTCATCACCCGCGGCCTGGCCGAGATGACGCGCCTGGGCCTGGCGCTGGGGGCGCGTGCCGAGACCTTCATGGGGCTGTCGGGCCTGGGCGATCTGGTCCTCACCGCCACCGGCGACCTGTCCCGCAACCGTCAGGTGGGCCTGCGCCTGGCCCGCGGGCAGGCCCTGCCGGACATCCTGCGCGAACTCGGGCATGTGGCCGAGGGGGTCTACAGCGCCCGCACGGTGGTCGAGCGCGCCCGTCGGACCGGCGTGGACATGCCCATCTCGGCTGCCGTGGTGGAGCTGCTGGACGCCCGCCTGACGCCTGCGCAGGCCGTGCGCCTGCTGATGTCGCGTGCCGTCACCGAAGAATTCAAACCCCCGGCCTGAGCCTGCGCAGCGGGCCGGCCACGAGCAGGAGACCCTGATGCAACGACGACACCTCTTGGCGGCGGCGGCCGCCACGCTCGCCGGCGCGCTGCCCGCGCGCGCCCAAGCCTGGCCGGCGCGCCCCATCCGCATGATTGTGCCCTTTCCGGCCGGTACGTCGCCGGACCTGATCGCCCGCATGGTCAGCGAGCCCCTGGGGGCGGCTCTCGGCCAGAGCATCGTGATCGAGAACCGCCCGGGTGCTGGCGGCAACATTGGCACCGGGCTGGCCGCCAAGGCCGCCCCGGACGGCTACACCTTCCTTTTCACCATCCAGGGTCCGCTGGTCACGGCCCCGATGCTGAACAAGAACCTGCCCTACGATCCCGTCCGCGACCTCGCGCCGGTGACCCTGGTGGCCACCAGCCCGAACGTGCTCGTCGTCGACCCGCGCCTGGGCGCGGACACCCTGGACGATTTCGTACGCATAGCCCGCGCCCGGCCCGGCCAACTCAACTACGGCTCGGTGGGCAACGGCAGCGCCTCGCACCTGGCGATGGAGCTGTTCAAGACGCGCGCCGGCATCGACCTCGTGCATGTGCCCTACCAGGGCTTTCCAGCCGTGATCAACGCCATCCTGGCCGGCCAGGTGCAGGCCGGCTTCATGGTGCCCGGCCTGGCGATGGGCCAGGTGCGCGCCGGCAAGCTCAAGGCCCTGGGCGTGACCACGCTGGGCCGCAGCAGCGCCCTGCCGGAGATACCCACCTTGGCCGAGCTGGGCTATCCCGGCTTCGAGGCCATCTCCTGGCAGGCCGTGCTGGCGCCGGCCGGCACCCCCAAGCCCATCATCGACCGCGTGGCCACGGAGCTGGTGCGTATCATCAAGAGCGACGAGGTGCGCACGAAGATGATCGGCCAGTACTTCAGCGCGGCCGGCACGGCCCCGCAAGCCTTGGCCCACCTCATGCGCAGCGAGCGTGAGAACTGGAGCCGGGTGATCCGGGCGGCGGGCGTCCAGCCCGAATGAAGCCCCGGGGCGGTTTCAGACGCCTCCCTCGTAGCCCAGTTGCCTCCAGGCATCGAAGACGGCCACCGCCACCGCATTGCTGAGGTTCAGGCTGCGCTGGCCCGGCCGCATCGGCAGGCGCACGCGCTGCGACGGCGCAAAGCGCTCGAGCAGGGCGGCGTCGAGCCCGCGGGTCTCGCAGCCGAAGACCAGCCAGTCGCCTGCGCGCCAACGCATCGTCGCCAGCGGCTGGCTGGCTCGGGTGGTGAAGGCGAACAGGCGATCCGGCGGCGGTGCGGCGGCGTGTAACAAGGCCTCCCAGGAGGCGTGCCGTTGCACGTTGGCGTACTCATGGTAGTCCAGCCCGGCGCGGCGCATCAGGCGGTCCTCCATCGAAAAGCCCAGCGGCTCCACCAAGTGCAGCATGCACCCGGTGTTGGCCGCCAGGCGGATGACATTGCCCGTGTTCGGCGGGATCTCAGGCTCGACCAAGACGATGTGGAACATGGCGTGCATTGTCGTGCACGCCGCGGCTTGCGGCGCCTCAGGTGCTCGGCGTGCGCGTCAGCACCCAGGCCTGCACCGAGCGCACACCGGCGGCGCGCAGGGCCTGCGCCACCGCGGAGATCGTCGCGCCGGTGGTCATCACATCATCCACCACGGCCACGCGCAAGCCATGCAGCTCGGCGCGCCGCGCCTGGGGCACGACGAAGGCTCCGCGCAGGTTGCGCAGCCGCTGTGTCAGATCCAGCCCCACCTGCGTGGGTGTTTCGCGCCGGCGCAGCACCAGGTCGCTGCGTGCCGTGCAGCCCAGGCGGATGCCCAGGCGACGTGCCAGTTCCCAGGCCTGGTTGTAGCCCCGCTCGGCCAGGCGGCGCGCCGACAGCGGCACCGGCACGATGCAGTCCACCGCCACCGGCGCGTCCTGCCGTTCGATGGCCGCGTGCAGGTGTTGCGCCAGGGTGTCGGCCAAATCCAGTGCGTCGTGGAACTTGAAACGCTCGACCAGCAAGTGCCAGGGATAGTCATGGTCCCACACGGCCACCGCGCGCTCGAAGGCCGGTGGATGCGTCACGCAGCGCCCGCAGCGGGGCTGGCCCTGCGGTGCCGGCGCCGCGCAGCCAATGCAGCGCCAGCGCGGGGGTGCATGCCGCTGCAGGCAGTCGCGGCACACACGAGCATCCTGCCAGCCGCGGCAGATCGCGCACTGGCTCGGCAGGTGACGCCCCAGGCGTTCGGCGGCATGGACCCAGCGTGTGAACATGGGCACTCAATATACTGCCGGCCCATGCCCGACCCCATTGCACCGACGGCCGCAGCACCGATTCCGCCCAGCCGGCGCGACCTCGACCCTGTGGCGCTGGACGCACTGTGCCGCCGCTTCGGCGGCCCTGTGCCGTGGCTCCACGAGGAAGTGGCGCGACGCATGGCCGCGCGGCTGGAGATCGTGAAGACACGGCCCACGCGCATCCTGAACTGGTGGGCGCGGCAGGGCGGCGGCCACGAACTGCTGCGGCAGTATGGTCCGCGAGCACGCATCCAGGCCGTCGAGACGCCGGCCGTGCTGCAACGGCTGGCCGAGCAGTCGCCCTGGTGGCGGCGCTGGGGGCCGCTGCAGGCCGCCCCGCTGGCCGACGATGCGGTGCCGCCGCGCTCGGCCCAACTGCTGTGGTCGAACATGATGCTGCACTGGGCCGCCGATCCGGTCGAGGTGATGCGGCGCTGGCACGCGGCCCTGGAGGTCGACGGCTTTGTGATGTTTTCCTGCTTCGGGCCGGACACACTGCGCGAAGTGCGCACCGTTTTTCAACGCCTGGCCTGCGGGCCCGCCGGCGTGGACTTCGTCGACATGCATGACCTGGGCGACATGCTCGTCCATGCCGGCTTTGCCGACCCGGTCATGGACATGGAGACGCTCACCCTGACCTGGGACAGCAGCGAGCGCATGCTCGCCGAGCTGCGCAGCCTCGGGCGCAACCTCCATCCGCAGCGTTTCGCCGGACTGCGCACGCCGCGCTGGTGTGAGCGTTGGCTGGCCGGGCTCCCGCGGGGCGGGGACGGTCGCTGGGCCCTCACGTTCGAGATCGTCTATGGACACGCCTTCAAGCCGGCACCGCGCGTGAAGGTGGCGGCCCAGGCCCAGGTGTCCTTGGACGACATGCGTGCGATGGTGCGCAGGCCGCGCCCGCCGGGTCGCTGAGCGAGGAGGGCCGTCGATGCGCACAGGCTTTGATCGGCCTCAAGCGGCATTGTGGGGGGTGTTTGCGGTAAGTTAAACTCTCGAAGTTTGGTTGGGTAGGTGCCACTGAGCTTCATGCGCAGGCGCTCCCGAACCAGGTGAGTGGAGCAGTAGCACCCATGGTGGCGGCCACTTCGGCATGGACTCCTCGCGACGGCGCGCCCGCACAGGGTGGTGCCCCGAACATGCTCGGAGACCCGCCGCGGTGGCTCCTCAAGCGCAACTGCTGCCTCACGCCGCGCCAACTGCTGAAGGTCTATGCGGTGCTGTGCGCGGTGTCATTCGGCATTGCACTGGCATTCTGGGCCCTGGGGGCCCGGCTGGTGCTACCGTTTGCCTGGATCGAGATGGCCGGCCTGGGGCTCGCCCTGTGGGTCTATGCACGCCATGCACTCGATCGCGAAAGCATCGTCATCGAGCGCGGTCAGGTGCATGTCGAGCAGGAGGTGGCCGGACGCGTGACCCATGTCACCTTCGAGGCCTCCCGGGTGCGTGTCGGCCAGAGCGGCGGCGCGCAGGCGCTGGTCGAACTGACCGGCCCGGGCCAGGAGGTGGCGGTGGGGCGGTACCTGCGCCCGGCATGGCGGGCCCGACTGGCCGACGAATTGCGCGCAGCCCTGCGCGGCCCGCACGGGCAGGGGTGAGCTGGGGTTTGGAAACTGAGATGACCACGATGAAGATCATGAAAGCTCTTTGGCAGCAGGCGCGACGTCTGGGCCTCGGTCTCGGGGGCTGGGCGGCCTCCACCGCCGCGCTGGCGTCCGTCAACAGCCTGCCCGGCGGCCCGGCCGTCAACCAGCTCAACCTGCATCCGCCCGTCACGCGCATTGCCGAGGAGCAGCACTTCCTGCACTGGATGATGCTGATCATCTGTCTGGTGATCTTCGTCGGCGTCTTCTCGGTGATGTTCTATTCCATCCTGAAGCACCGCAAGTCGCTGGGCGCCAAGTCCGCCAGCTTCCACGAGAGCACCACGGTCGAGGTGATCTGGACCATCGTGCCTTTTCTCATCGTGATCGGCATGGCTTTGCCGGCCACCAAGGTGGTGGTCGCGATGAAGGACACCACCAACGCCGACATCACCGTCAAGGCCACCGGTTATCAGTGGAAGTGGGGCTACGACTATCTCAACGGTGACGGTGCGGGCATCTCCTTCCTGTCCACGCTGGATGCCACCCATCGTCAGATGTCCGACGCTGGCCAGCCTGCCGGCGACGACTACCTGCTCAAGGTCGACAACCCGCTGGTGGTGCCGGTCAACAAGAAGATCCGCATCATCACCACCGCCAACGACGTCATCCACGCGTGGATGGTGCCGGCCTTCGGCGTCAAGCAAGACGCCATCCCCGGCTTCGTGCGCGACACCTGGTTCCGGGCCGAGAAGACCGGCGACTACTACGGCCAGTGCGCCGAGCTGTGCGGCAAGGAGCACGCCTACATGCCCATTCACGTCAAGGTCGTGACCGACGAGGAATACGGCAAGTGGGTTGAAGAGCAGCGCAAGCTCATGCAGGCCAAGGCCGATGACCCCACCAAGGTGTGGGAACTGGCCGATCTGGTGGCCCGCGGCGAGAAGGTCTACGCGGCCAACTGCGCCGCCTGCCACAAGGCTGACGGCTCGGGCGCCGGCCCGATCAAGGCCCTGGCGGGTTCGCCTTTGGTACTCGATGCCGACAAGAGCAAGCAAATCCAAATCCTGCTCAACGGCGCGGGCAACGGCGCGATGCCCGCCTGGAAGCAGTTGAGCGACACTGAAATCGCTGCGGTGATCACCTACACCAAGAATGCCTGGACCAACCAAACCGGGCAAATCGTGCAACCGGCTGAGATCACTGCCGCCCGCTGAGCAGTTACAAGAAAGGATCGACGAGCATGAGCGCTGTTCTCGACAACCACGGTCACGCAGTGGGTGGTCACGCCCATGACGATCATGCCCACGACCACCCGCATGGCTGGCGCCGCTGGGTGTTCGCCACCAACCACAAGGACATTGGCACCCTGTACCTGCTGTTCAGCTTCACGATGCTGATGGTCGGCGGCTTGTTGGCCTTGCTCATCCGCGCCGAGCTCTTCCAGCCCGGTCTGCAGGTGGTGAATCCCGAGCTCTTCAACCAGCTCACCACGATGCACGGTCTGATCATGGTGTTCGGTGCGATCATGCCGGCCTTCGTGGGCTTCGCGAACTGGATGATCCCGCTGCAGATCGGGGCCTCCGACATGGCGTTTGCGCGGATGAACAACTTCAGCTTCTGGCTGATGATCCCCGCGGCCATCATGCTCGTGGCGTCCTTCTTCATGCCCGGCGGTGCGCCTGCCGCGGGCTGGACCTTGTATGCCCCGCTGACGCTGCAGATGGGCCCGTCGATGGATGCCGCGATCTTCGCGATGCACATCATGGGTGCCTCGTCGATCATGGGCTCGATCAACATCATCGTGACCATCCTCAACATGCGCGCCCCGGGGATGACGCTGATGAAGATGCCGATGTTCTGCTGGACGTGGCTGATCACCGCCTACCTGCTGATCGCGGTGATGCCTGTGCTGGCCGGCGCCATCACGATGACCCTGACCGACCGCCACTTCGGCACGGCCTTCTTCAACCCGGCCGGCGGCGGCGACCCCGTGATGTACCAGCACATCTTCTGGTTCTTCGGGCACCCCGAGGTCTACATCATGATCTTGCCGGCCTTCGGGATCATCAGCCACATCGTGCCGGCCTTCGCGCGCAAGCGCCTGTTCGGCTACACCTCGATGGTGTACGCCACGGCCTCGATCGCCATCCTGTCGTTCATCGTGTGGGCCCACCACATGTTCACGACGGGCATGCCGGTGACCGGCCAGCTCTTCTTCATGTACGCGACCATGCTGATCGCCGTGCCCACGGGCGTGAAGATCTTCAACTGGATCGCGACGATGTGGAAAGGCTCGATGACCTTCGAGACCCCGATGCTGTTCGCCGTGGGCTTCATCTTCGTGTTCACGATGGGCGGCTTCACCGGCTTGATCCTGTCGATGGCCCCCATCGACATCCAACTCCAGGACACTTACTACGTGGTGGCCCACTTCCACTATGTGCTGGTGGCCGGGTCGCTGTATGCCCTGTTCGCCGGTTACTACTACTGGGCGCCGAAGTGGACCGGCGTGATGTATTCCGAGACGCGCGGCAAGATCCACTTCTGGGGCTCGCTGATCTTCTTCAACATCACCTTCTTCCCGATGCACTTCCTGGGCCTGGCCGGCATGCCGCGCCGCTATGCCGACTACCCGATGCAGTTCGCCGACTTCAATGCGATCGCCACGGTCGGTGCCTTCGGCTTCGGCCTGATGCAGGTCTACTTCTTCCTGTTCATCGTGCTGCCGGCCATGCAGGGCAAGGGTGAGAAGGCGCCTCAGCGCCCCTGGAACGATCCGGACGGCCAAGGCGCCGAGGGCCTGGAGTGGGAGGTGCCGTCGCCCGCGCCCTTCCACACCTACGAAAACCCGCCCAAGCTGAATGCGGCCGCCAACAAGGTGGTGGGCTGAACCTGACGCCGCAAGGACCTGCACGATGACTCCCGAGCAACGCAAGCGCAACGTTCGCCTGGGCTTGATCCTGGCGAGCATCGTGGTGGCCTTCTTCGTCGGCTTCATCGTGCGCATGACCTACTTCGGTGGTTGAGGACATGACCACGGCACACGAGTCGAACCGCTTGGCCATCCGCCGGGACAACCGGCGCATGGTGGGCAAGCTGCTGGTCGTCACGGCGGTGATGTTCGGCTTCGGCTATGCGCTGGTGCCGATGTACCAGGCCATCTGCAATGCCCTGGGGATCAATGTGCTGACGCTGAGCGAGCGGCTGGTGCCGGGGAGCGCCTCGCACCGGGCCACGGCCGTCAACACGCAGATCGACACCTCGCGCACGATCACGGTCGAGTTCGATGCGAACGCCCGCGGGCCCTGGGACTTCAAGCCGGCGATGCGTTCCGTCACGGTGCACCCCGGCGAGATGGCCACGGTCATGTACGAGTTCCGCAATGTGCAGAACCGCGCCATGGCGGCCCAGGCCATCCCGAGCTATGCCCCCAAGCAGGCCACGGCCCATTTCAACAAGCTCGAGTGCTTCTGCTTCAACGAGTACACGCTGCAGCCGGGCGAGTCCAAGCAATGGCCGGTGGTCTTCGTGATCGACCCCAAGCTGCCGCGTGACGTGACGACGATCACGCTGTCCTACACCTTCTTCGAGGTGAAGGGCAAGGGGGTCACGGCGCCGGCCGGCCTGCAGTCGGCGGCCCCGGCACAGGAGGCGCGTCTGTGAACGTGCCGCACCGCCCGGGAGGCGACCTGCGCGAGGCCGTCAGGCGTCGCGGTGCGCTGTGGCAGACGGTCAAGGCGGTGTCCTGGTCGTTTTTCGGCGTGCGCCGCTCGGCTGACCATGCGCAGGACGTGAGCAAGCTCAACCCGGTGCACGTGGTGGTGGTCGGCCTGGTGCTGGCCGCCCTGTTCGTGCTCGGACTCGTGGGGCTGGTGAACTGGGTGATCGGCAGTGGAGTGGCTGCCGGGGTTTGAGGGCGATTGAACACGTCCCGTCGACGACGGGGCCAAGGATCGAGAAGAGTTCTTAGGAGAAAACATGTCGGCAGCGACACATCAGGGCCAGACGCCTTACTACTTCGTTCCCGGGCCTTCGCGGCACCCGGTCATGGCCGCTATCGGCCTGTTCTTCGTGATCCTGGGGGCCGGGCAGTGGGTCAATGGCCACACCTGGGGCGCCTATTCGCTGCTCTTTGGTCTGCTGTGGTGGGCGGTGGTGCTGTTCCAGTGGTTCGGTGACGCCATCCGCGAGAGCGAAAGCGGCTTGTACAGCGATCGCATCGACGTCTCCTACCGTTGGAGCATGAGCTGGTTCATCTTCTCGGAGGTCATGTTCTTTGCGGCCTTTTTCGGCGCCCTGTACTGGGCCCGGGTGCATGCCGTGCCGATGCTGGCCGATCTGAACCACCAGATCCTGTGGCCCGACTTCAAGGCCCTGTGGCCCAGCCAGCAGCCCGGGGTGACCGCCTCGCCCGCCGGCACGGTCGAGCCCTTCCAGACCATGGGGCCCTGGCCGCTGCCGACGATCAACACGGCACTGCTGCTGGCCTCGGGCGTGACGCTGACCATCGCGCACCATGCGCTGCGTGAGAACCAGCGCGGCAAGACCATCGCCTTCATGTGGCTTACCGTCCTGCTGGGTGCCGTCTTCCTGTTCGTGCAGGCCTACGAGTACATGCACGCCTACCGCGACCTGAACCTGAAGCTGTCCTCGGGCATCTACGGCTCCACCTTCTTCATGCTCACCGGCTTCCACGGCTTCCACGTGTTCGTGGGCATGTTGATGCTGCTGTTCATCACGCTGCGCCTGCACAAGGGACATTTCACGCCGGAGCGGCATTTCGGCTTCGAAGGGGCGGCCTGGTACTGGCACTTCGTCGACGTGGTGTGGCTGGGCCTGTACATCGTGGTCTACTGGATGTGATCCATGTCCGCCTCTGTCGTCAGGGGCGGTCCGCAGACGACAACGCCGCTGCGATGCAGCGGCGTTTGTCCTTCGAGGCAGACGGTCGGGCCCGGTGCTACTGGACCAGCGGCACGCCGGTGGGCTGGATCCAGCCCAGTTGGTAGGCCAGCAAGATGCACAGGAACAGCGCGATGGACAGTCCCACACGCAGGCTGAGCGAGCGCACCATGTTGTTCGTCTTGGGCTTGCCGTCCCGTCCGTCGCGCATCATGAACACCAGGGCGCTGGCCAGGCTGGCCAGGATGAGCAGGAAGGCGACGACGATGAAGATCTTCATGCTCGGCATTATGCGCCGAGCCGCCGGCGATGGCTGAAACTTTGACACAGGCGCGCTGGCGGGCCTGGGTGGTGCTGGGTGCGACGCTGGTGGGCATGGCCGTGACCGCCTCGCTCGGGCGCTGGCAGCTCCACCGAGCGGCCCAGAAGGAGGCCCTGCAGTCCACGCTGAGTGCGCGCGCCGGCCTGCCGCCGGTGCGGCCCGACGAGCTTGCACCGGGTGCGCCGGTGCCTGAGGACTGGCTGTACCGTCGTGCCCGCGTGCGCGGGCGGTGGCTGGGCGAGCACACGGTCTTCCTCGACAACCGCCAGATGGTCGGCCCGCAGCCGGGCTTTTTCGTCCTGACGCCCCTGGAACTCGAGGGGCGGGGGGATGTGCTGATCGTGCAGCGCGGATGGGTCCCCCGCGACGTGACCGATCGGACACGGATCCCGGCCGTCCCCACCCCCGAACACGAGACGGTCGAGCTGACAGGCCGGATTGCCCCCCCGCCGGCCAAGCTCTATCAGTTCTCCGAGGAGTCCCCCGGTGCGATCCGGCAAAATCTCGATCTTCAGCGCTACGCTGAGGAAATCGGCCGGCCGGTGTGGCCGGTGTCCCTCGTCCAGACCGAATCGGCGCCGAGCGTCGCGGACGGCCTGCTGCGTCAGTGGCCCGAGCCCTCGGTGGACGTTCACAAGCACTACGGCTATGCGTTCCAGTGGTTCGCGCTGTGTGCACTGATGGCAGGTTTGTATGTCTGGTTCCAAGTCCTCCGCCCCCGGCGCCGACGCGGCTGAGGCCGTCGTCGCGGCGCGCGAGGCCGAGCCGCTGAGCTTCACGGTGCACAGCATGCCGCGTCCGAGCCTGGACGAACGCTCTCGCACGCGCATGGGCCGGCTCAAGATGATGCTGGTGCTGCTGGTGTGTGCCGCCCCGGTGATCGCGTCCTACTTCACCTACTACGTAATCCGCCCGGAGGGTCGAGCCAACTATGGCCAGTTGATCGATCCCCAGCGGCCGCTGCCGGCCCTGAGCCTGCACGACCTGCAGGGCCGGCCGGTGGCAGCCGAGAGCCTGCGTCACCAGTGGCTCATCGTCGTGGTGGGCGACGGGGCCTGCGACGCGGTGTGCGAGCGCAACCTGTACCTGCAGCGTCAGTTGCGCGAAATGACTGGCAAGGACCGCGACCGCATCGACAAGGTGTGGCTGGTCACCGACGATGCACCGATCGCGCCGGCGCTGCTGCGAGGCATTGCGGGTGCGCAGGTGCTGCGCGCTTCGCGCGAGGAGGTGGCCGCCTGGCTCGAACCCGAGGCGGGCCAGGCGCTGGAGGCCCACCTGTACCTCGTGGACCCGCTGGGTCACTGGATGATGCGCTTTCCCGCACAGGCCGATCCCGCCAGGGTCAAGCGCGACCTGAGCCGTCTGCTCAATGCCTCCCGGCATTGGGACCAGGCGGGCCGCTGAGCTGGCCATGGAAACGCAAGCGCTCTACGACCTGACACCGATCGCGCGCCTGGCCCTGCTGGGCATCGTGATCGCCCTGGGCCCTCTGACCTGGGTGTGGCTGCGAAACCGCCAGGCCGCGCCCAGCGTGCGCCTGGCTGCGCTGACGGCGCTGACACTCTTTCTCACCTTCGACCTCGTCGTCTTCGGGGCCTTCACCCGGCTCACCGATTCGGGCCTGGGCTGTCCGGACTGGCCAGGCTGCTACGGGGCGGCCAGCCCGGTGGGCGCGCGCGCGGAGATCACCGCCGCCGAGACGGCCATGCCCACCGGTCCGGTCACTCACAAGAAGGCCTGGATCGAGATGATCCACCGCTATCTGGCCACAGGGGTGGGGGTGCTCATTCTGGTGATGGCCATCACGAGCTGGGTGGAGCGCAAGCGCCTGGCGCTGTCACCCTGGTGGGCCACCGCCACCTTGGTGTGGGTGTGTATCCAGGGGGCCTTCGGGGCCCTCACGGTGACGATGAAGCTCTACCCGGCCATCGTGACGGCCCACCTGCTGGGCGGTCTGCTGCTGCTGGCGCTGCTGACGGCACAGCACCAGGTGTATCGGGCCCGACAGCTCATGCTCAGACCCGGTTTGCGCCGGCTGGCCTGGGGGCTGTTTGCGCTGGTGTGGGTGCAGATCGCCCTGGGCGGCTGGGTCAGCACCAACTACGCCGTGCTCGCCTGTCCCGATTTCCCCACCTGCCACGGCCAGTGGTGGCCGGCGATGGACTTCCAGCAGGGCTTCCAGATCGCGCGGCCGCTGGGCGAGCGTCGTGACGGCGGCTACCTGAGCTTCGATGCGTTGACCGCGATCCACTACACGCACCGGCTGGCGGCCTATGTCGTGCTGGCGGCGCTGATGGCCTATGCGGCGCTGCTGTGGCGCGAAGGCCGGGCGCATCGTCGCCAGGCCGGCTGGCTGCTGGCCGGTGCACTGTGGCAGTTCGTCAGCGGCCTGAGCAACGTGGTGCTGGGCTGGCCGCTGGTGGCGGCACTGGCCCATACCGCGGGTGCGGCGGGCCTGGTGATCGGGCTCACCGCCTTGCTGACTCGGGCGCACCTGGCCCGGCATGGCCAGCCTGCCTCGCGTACGACCGCCGCCGGCCTGGCGCCGGCCGGCGGCCGGGTCGCCTCCTAGAATCCCAAGGCTTCGTTCATGTCCGGAACCCTCGCCACTTCCGCTGCACCGCCCTCGCGGTTTTCGCAGTTCTATGCGCTGACCAAGCCGCGCGTGGTGCAGCTCATCGTCTTTTGTGCCGTGATCGGCATGCTGCTGGCCGTTCCCGGCCTGCCCGACTGGCGCGTGGCTTTGGCGGCCACCGTGGGCATCTGGCTCGTGGCGGGGGCTGCGGCCGCCTTCAACTGCCTGGTCGAGCAGCACATCGATGCGCGCATGCAGCGCACCGCCTGGCGCCCCACGGCCAAGGGTGAGCTCACCAACACCCAGACCCTGTTGTTCTCGGCGCTGCTATGCAGTGCGGGCATGGCCCTGCTGTATGTGGCCGTGAACCCGTTGACGATGTGGCTGACCTTCGGCACCTTCGTGGGCTACGCGGTGATCTACACCGTGGTGCTCAAGCCCCTGACGCCGCAGAACATCGTGATCGGCGGCGCCTCGGGCGCGATGCCGCCGGTGCTGGGCTGGGCCGCGATGCGCGGCGAGGTGGGACCCGAGGCGCTGATGCTGTGCCTCATCATCTTCCTGTGGACGCCGCCGCATTTCTGGGCATTGGCGCTGTACCGTGCCGAGGACTACCGCAAAGCCGGGCTGCCCATGCTGCCGGTCACGCATGGGGCGGAGCTCACGCGCTTGCATGTCTTCCTGTACACGCTGATGCTGTTTTCGGCCACCTTGCTGCCCTTCGTCTACGGCATGAGCGGCTGGCTGTATCTCCTGGCGGCCCTGGTGCTCGGAGGCTGGTTCATCGCCTATGGCTGGCGCCTGTGGCGGGCCTACTCTGACCGCCTGGCGCGGCGTACCTTTCGTTTCTCCATCGTGCACCTGTCGCTGCTGTTTGCCGCCTTGCTGCTCGATCACTACCTGAGGCCCTGGCTGTGATGCAACGTCGTTCCCTCATGCTGCTGGGTGCAGCGTCCCTGGTGCTGGCCGGCTGCGACCAGGTCAAGGGTCTGTTCGGCGCGGATGCCCCCCGATTCCACGCCATCGACATCACCGGCGCGCAGTACGCGCGCAACTTCGTGTTGAGCGATGTCCAGGGGCGCGAGCGCACGATGGCCGACTTCAAGGGCAAGGTCGTCGCGATCTTCTTCGGCTTCACCCATTGTCCTGATGTGTGCCCCACGGCCCTGCTCGAGCTGGCCCAGGTGAAGCAGGCCCTCGGGGCCGATGGCGACAAGCTGCAAGGCATCTTCATCACGGTGGATCCCGAACGCGACACGCCCGAAGTGATGGGCGCCTATGTGCAGGCCTTCGACCCCAGCTTTGTGGCGCTGCGGGGCTCGGCGGAGCAAACGGCAGCGGTGGCGCGCGAGTTCAAGGTCTACTACAACAAGGTGCCGGGCAAGACGCCTGACAGCTACACCATGGACCACTCCGCCGGCCTGTATGTGTTCGACCCCCAGGGGCGGGTGAGGCTGTACGCACGCCACGGCATCGGCGCGGAGCCGCTCACCCAGGACATCCGCCGTCTGCTGGCCTCGGGTTGAGCCGTCGGCGGGCTTGACCGATGGCAAGCTGGATGGGAGCCACCTCCAGCAAGGTTCCGTCCCGCACTTTGACATGAGACAAGGAATCGTCCGGCCTCTCATGGTGTCATTGCCTTGATCCCACTCGGCCCGCCACGGGCCTTGTCATCAAGGAGGACACCCATGCTGCAAGGAAAAGTCACCCTCGTCACCGGCGCTTCGTCCGGTATTGGTCGTGCCATCGCCCTGGCCTATGCGCGGGAGGGTGCCAAGGTGGTTGTCTCCGACGTGAATGTTGCTGGCGGAGAGGAAACCGTGTCGCTGGTGCGCCAGCAGGGTGGCGATGCCCTCTTCGTGCCGGCTGACGTGAGCCGTGCCGAGGATTGCCAGCGCCTCGTGGAGCGCACCGTGGCCCACTACGGCCGGTTGGACGCGGCCTGCAACAACGCGGGCATCGGCGGCGAACTCGGCCCCACGGCCGACTACACCGATGAGGCCTGGCAGCAGGTCATCGGCGTGAATCTCTCCGGTGTCTTCTACTGCATGAAGCATCAGATCCATGCGATGTTGCGCCACGGGGGCGGGGCCATCGTGAACATGGCGTCCATCCTGGGGCAGGTGGGCTTTGCCGGGGCACCGGCCTATGTGGCCGCCAAGCATGGGGTCGTGGGGCTGACCAAGACGGCCGCGCTGGAATACAGTGCCCACGGCCTGCGCATCAATGCCGTGGGCCCGGCCTTCATCCACACGCCGATGATCGCGGGCCTGGAGTCCGACCCGGCCACCCAGCAGCAGCTCGTCAGCCTGCATGCTGTGGGGCGCCTGGGTCAGCCGGAGGAAGTGGCCGAATTGGTGGTGTGGCTCAGCTCGGACCGCGCCTCCTTCGTGACGGGCGCCTACTACGCGGTGGATGGCGGCTACCTCGCGCGCTGAATCGATGGGGCCGGTACCCGACTGGCATGCCCAGTCCGCCGAGCAGGTCCTGCAGCGGCTGCGCACGGGCCTCGAGGGTCTGACACTGGAGGAAGCGCGGCGGCGCCTGGCCGAGCATGGCCCGAACCGGCTGGCCGAGGTGCCGCCGGTGCATCCGCTGTGGCGACTGGCGCGCCAGTTCCACAACCTGCTGATCTATGTGCTGCTGATGGCGGCCGCGGTCACGGGCGCCATGGGGCATTGGGTGGACACGACGGTGATCCTGGCGGTTGTG
>NZ_JBKBVU010000060.1:0-16489 GCF_046289365.1 Caldimonas sp.
CTCTTTTTTTTTCGCCAGCTTGTACACCGCCACGCCCAGCGGCGCGAGCAGGTCCATCAGGGCGTGGGCCAGGGTCACGTCGAGCAGGTCGCGGTCCCGGTAGCCCGTGAGGGCCGCCAGGTGGTCGATGGCCGACGGAACGGAGGGGGGCATCGTGCGCGACCTCCGTCCGGATTCAATGCACCGGCTGGGCACCGGCGGCCTGGGCGACGTAGCGGCCGATCAGCGCCAGCAGCTCCTCTTCGCTGTAGGGCTTGCCCAGGTAGTGGTTGACCCCCAGCTCGACGGCATAGTCGCGGTGCTTCTGGGCAATGCGCGAGGTGATCATGATGACCGGCAGATCGGCCAGGCGCGCATCGGCCCGCAGGTTGCGCACGAGGTCGAAGCCGTCCATGCGGGGCATCTCGATGTCGCTGAGCACCACCGCCGGACGCTCCTCGGCCAGCCGCTCCAGGGCCTCCAGCCCATCCTTGGCCAGGGCCACACGGTAGCCCTCGCGCGCCAGCAGGCGCTGCGTCACACGACGCACCGTGAGGGAGTCGTCAACGACCAGCACCAGCGGCGTGGCCGGCTCCTCGGCGGCAACCCGCAGGCGTTCGGCCGCCTCGGCTTGGCGTTGGGCCTCGGCCGCCGGGTGCATCGCCGCCGCGGTGAGGGCCCGGGCCGCGTCGCCGTACACCGTGGCCAGCGCCACCGGGTTGTAGATCAGCGCCACCGCGCCCGAGGCCAGCAACGTCATGCCGGCCAGGCCCGGCAGCCGCGACAACTGGGGCCCGAGGTTCTTCACCACCACTTCCTGGGTGCCCAGCACCTCGTCCACATGCAGGGCCACACGCTGCTGGGCGCTGCGCACCACCACCACGGGCAGGGTGCGCCCGGCTTCCTGGCCGTGCCCGCTGGATTGCAGCAACGCACCCAGCCAGAAGAAGGGCAGCATCTGATCGCCCAGCAGGTAGACCGAGGTCTCGTAGGCGCGCCGGACTTCCTCGGGCGAGGCGCGTCGCACGATCTCGATCAGGTTGGCCGGCACGCCCACGGTGACGTTGCCGCAGCGCAGCATCACGATCTGCGTGACCGCCGTGGTCAGCGGCAGCACCAGCTTGAAGCTCGTGCCCTGGCCTGGCGCCGTGGCGGTCTCGATGCGGCCGCCCATGGCGTTCACGTCCGAGCGCACCACGTCCATGCCCACCCCGCGGCCGGCCAGTTCGGTGACCGTCTCGGCGGTGGAAAAGCCCGGTGTGAAGATCAGGTTGGCGAGTTCGGCATCGCTGGGGTCGTCGTCGGGCGCGATCAGGCCCATGGCCCGGCCGCGTTCGCGGATGCGCGCGAGGTTCAGGCCGGCCCCGTCGTCACGGAACTCGATGGCAACTTCGTTGCCTTCCTGGTGCAGGGCCACGACGATGGTGCCCACCGGGTCCTTGCCCGCCGCCGCACGCTCCTGCGGCGGCTCGATGCCGTGCGTGACACAGTTGCGCAGCAGGTGCTCGAACGAGGCGGTCATGCGGTCGAGCACGCCACGGTCGACTTCGATCGCACCGCCGACGATGTCCAGGCGCACCTGCTTGCCGGTTTCCTTGGCGGCCAGCCGCACGACCCGGTACAGGCGCTCGGACAGCCCCTCGAACTCGACCATGCGGGTGCGCAGCAGGTCATCCTGCAGTTCGCGCGTCAGGCGGGCCTGGGCGGCCAGTTCATCCTCGGTGGTCTCCAGCGTGCGCTGCAGGGCCCGCTGCACCGTGGCCACGTCGTTCACCGACTCGGCCATCATGCGGGTGATCTCCTGGAAGCGGGTGAAGCGGTCGAACTCCAGCGGGTCGAAGGCCAGACCCTCGGCCTTGGCCTGCTCCATGCGCGAGGCCATCTGCGTCTCGGCCTGCAGCTCGATGTCACGCAACTGCTGGCGCAGCCGCTCCAGGTTGTCGGTCAGGTCGGTCAGCGAGCCCTTGATCTGACTGACCCCGGACTCCAGCCGGGCCCGGGTGATGCTCACCTCGCCGGCCTGGTTGACCAGGCGGTCGAGCAACTGGGCACGCACCCGCACAGCGGCCTGCCCCGTCTGCACGGCCGTGCGTGCCACAGCCCCCTGCCCCGCCGCTGCGCCGGAGGCAGTCTGCACGAAGCGCGACCAGTCGATCTCCGGCTCGGTACCCGCCGCGGCGGTGTCCGTGGGTGGCGCCTGCGGTGCGGCCGCCGGCTCGACGTCCTGCAGGGCCGGTGCATCGGCCACCGGCAGGTCCACATGCTCCATCAGCGGCAGGGGCGAGGACGGGGCCTCGAGCACCGCCGCCGCCTCCGGTCGGGCCTGAACCGCCGCCGTGGCATCGGCATAGGCCTGGGCGTCCTGGCGGCGCAGGGCTTCGAACACCGCCGTGATCACGTCCACACGCCCTTCCAGCGGTTCGACGTCTTCGGCACTGACGTCGCCACGGGCCAGCAGGCGTTCGATCGAGGTCTCGAGGCGGTGGGCGAGTTCGCCCAGGCGCATCGCGCCGGCCAGACGTGCGCCGCCCTTGAAAGTGTGCAAGGTGCGCATGCAGGCTTGGCCTGCATGCGTGTCGCCGGGCTGGCGCAGCCACTCGCGCAGCTCACTGGCGAGCTGGGGCAGCAGTTCCTGGGCCTCTTCCTCGAAGATGGGGAACAGATCGGCATCGACCGCATCGACCGCATCGATGTCGTCATCGATGTCCAGCCCCTCGCCGGGCAGGCCCGTCACATGCCTGGCCGCTGAGGCGGTCACGGCCTGCAGGGCCGGCAGCTCACGCAGCTCAGTGCGGCCCAGGTCGGGCAGCGAGCCCAGCAGGGAAGGCGGCCCGGCCAGCGGGGCCGGCTCGGTCGGCCCACCTTCGGCGGGCGACACGGCCTCAGCGACAGACCCGGCGTCGTCAGCGTCGTGAGCGTCGTCAGCGACGGCCTGCGGCGGCACCAGCTCGCCCGGCCCGGACTCATCGAGGTCGCCGCGGGCATGCAGCGATTCCAGCGCACGCGCCGAGTGCAGTTCGTGCTCGTCCAGACGCGCCAGCAGCTCCGGCGAGGGTTCTTTCAGGAAGCCCGCGGCGAACTGGTGCAGCAAGCGGCGGATCTCGTCAGCGACATCGACGAAGAGTCTCGCCTGCTCGGCATCGCCGCGCCCGATGGCCTGCGAGCGCGTCAGCGCGTGCTCCAGACGGCGCGCCAGTTGCGAGAGGTCGGCAAAGCCCACGGTCGACGACGAGCCAGCCAGCGAATGTGCATGGGCGATCGCTGCCTCGCCCACCGGGCGGTCGAGTTCCAGGGCCCATTCGGCCAGCTCGGTGCTCAGCCGCCGTGACAGCTCGTCGGCCTCGGTCAGGTAGATGTTGAACAGCGGAATACCGATGCGCAGAGGACCGACCACCTTGACCTGGTCGTTCACCGGTTCGGCCGGCGGCTGCGCCGGGGCGGACGGTGTGTCATGCCCTTCGGCCGGCGCGATGGCGCGCAGAGGCAAAGGCACGACATTGTCGGGCAGCGCCGGGGCGGCTTCGATCGTCTCGGTGGACCCGAGGTCCAGGTCGAGGTCCCCGAAATCGACGATCACCTCGGCCTGGGCGGCAGCGCCGGCCTCGGGCAGAGGGTCTTCCGAAGCAGCCGGCGGGGCCTCGGCGACGGCCGGTTCGGCGGTCGCCACGGGCGCGGCGGCATCCTCGAAGGCCGACAGGTCCAGCGTGAAGGCCGGCAGCTCCACCACCGGTGCGGCCGGGGCCGGCGGTTCGGCCACCGGCAGCTCGGCCGGCATCGACACCGCCGTAGGGCCGCCGGGGGCATGCACGGCCAGGCGCCGGCCTTCCAACCGCATCGCATCGGCCGCGGTGCGCACCGGGATGCTGTGGTGCGTGGGGTCCACGCGCGCGGCGATCTCGCCGATCCAGGCCGCCAGGTAGTCGAGCACCTCGCCGGTGAAAGCCAGCAGGTCGTCGCTGGCCGGCTTCTGGTCGGCCAGCCAGGTGTTGTAGAGCTGCTCGCAGGCCCAGGCCGCCTCGCCGAAGTCGTTGAGTCCGACCATGCGCGAGCTGCCTTTGAGCGTGTGGAACGAGCGGCGCACGGTGGTGAGTTGCTCGATGTCGTCGGGCGTGCGGGTCAACAGGTCCAGCGCGGCACCGGCCGCGCCCATCACCTCCTGGGCTTCTTCGAGGAAGATGGCGCGCATCTCGTCGTCGTCTTCCAGGCCGGAGGGCCCCGGCGCGGCCGGTGCGGTCGCCGGTGCGGCGGCCACTTCGGGAGCCAGCGTGGCGGCATCCGAGGCCGTGGAGACGAAATCGGCCACGGCCTGCGCGACCTGCTCGCGCACCGCCTGGAGGTCGGCCTCACCGCGTGCAGCCTGCTCGACCGCGGCATGGGCCTGGTTCAGCGGCTCGGCCAGCGCGGGCTGGTCGGCCACCAAGGCCTGGTCGGACAGGCGCTGCAGTTCGGCAGACAGGGTTTCGAGGGAGAGATCCTCGCGCTCGACCTGGGCGGCCAGCGCCTGGGCCTGCTCGATCAGCCGGGGTTCGACCAGCGTCACTGGCGGTGCCGGCTCGCTGGCGCGGCCCATCACCGGGCGCAGTTCGCCCCGATGGGCATCGAAAGTGAACAGCGACTTCGCCATCTGCGGCTGGTAGCTGAGCATGTCGATCAGGAAGCCCAGCGCGCCCAGATTGCCGGCCAGCCGCTCGAACGTGGCGGCTGCCGACGGCGATTGCGGATCGACCTCGGTGGCCAGCAGTTCGTCGACCACGTCGCGCATGCGCAGCACGGCCTGCGAAGCCTGGTCCATGCCCAGCACCGAGAGCACGCCGCGCATGGCGGCCAGTTGACCGGGCACCGGCGCCAGCACGGAACGGTCGGCCGGGTTGCGGAAGTACTGGTCGATCAGCTTCTCTGCCTCGCTCAGCGAGGCGCGCAGTTCCTGCACCACGCTGCCCATGGTCTGGCGGTCCGAGACCCGGCGGTACAGGTCCTCCATCCAGGACTCGAGCGGCTGGGCCGGCTCACCCCGGCGCACCGACTCGATGCGTTCGGCCAAGCGGTTGCTGCGCTCGGCGAGCTGCGGGTCGTCGAAATCCGCGTCTTCCAGCGAGGCCTCGAGGTAGAGCACGCTGGTGGCCACTTCCATGGCCAGCGGGGCCTGGGGGGCGCTGGCCGACTCCACCGTCTGGGCCACCGAGCGCATCAGCGCCTCGGCCAGGGCCTCGCCGGCCGGGTAAATCCTGCGCAGGGAATCCCCCACGAGGCTGAATTGCTCGTTCAAGCCGGTCAGGCGGTGCATCTCGCCGCCGGCCACGGCCGACCAGGCATCCTTGGCGGCGGCCACGCGCTTGCGCGCCTGCACCAGCAGGGCCGGGTCGAAGCGGCCGAGGTGGGACACCTCGTAGTTCACCGGCTCGTGGTCTTCCAGGCCGTAGGCCCGGCGCACGGCCTGCACACGAGGTGCCAGCGTATCGCCGGGGCGGCATTGGGCACAGAAGAAAAGGAGGTCCTGCGCCAGACGCTCGGAGACGGCCGACTCGCCGCGCTCGATCATGCCGAACTGCGCCAGGATGCGTGAAGCCACGCGTTTGCTGTAGACATCCAGCGGCAGCAGGTCTCGGGCCAGCGCCTCGAAGAAGGCTGCCGCAAGCCGCCAGAACGTGGCGGCATGCATCCCCGGGGCACTCACGCCCAGGCCGGCGCACAGGTCGCTCATGCGCTGGGCGGTGCGGGCCGTGGAGCGGCCCCGCATCAACGCCAGCAGCAGGGTCTCGAGTTCACCGCGTGTGGCCGCGTCGGCGCTGCGCGGGCCGACGCCGGTGGCGACGTCGGCCACCTCCGTCCAATGCCAGTCGACGCTCCACAGGTCGGCGGGGTGGATGCGGTCGGCCCCGGCCAGTTCCTGCACCGCGCGGTACTGGGGAAAGAGAGACACACAGGAGACCTTGCGGCCGGCCAGCACACGCGAGAGGTAATCCAGCAGGCCAAACGAGGCTTTCTCCAGGGTCTCGACCGCCGCAGCGTCGAGCTTCTGGGGCTTCTGGATGTAGCGCTGGACGGCGGCCTCGCTAGCGCGCAGCACGCTGGCAGCCGCTGGCATGCCCACGAGTTCGAGAGCGCCCACCCCCTGGTGGAGCTGCTGGCGTGCGGTGCGCAGAACGGACGGATCGACGGCATCGACGTCCGAGCCGGCAGCGCTGTCGGCCTCCTTGAGGAAGCGGCGCAAGGCCTTGTGGGCGTTGTCGAGCGACTTGCGCAGTTCATCCTGGACCCAGGCCAGGGCGCTGAGGTCGTCGCCGGTCAGACTGTCACGGTTGCTGCTGTCCATCCAGTGCCCCACCCTGCTCAGCTGATCTTGAACCGCGACACCGACTGTTTCAGTTCCTCGGCAGTCTTGGACAGTTCGCGCACCAGTTGGGCCGTCGATCGCGTGCCTTCACCCGTCTGCTCGGTCACCGCGAAGATGTGCTGGATGTTGCCGGCCACGATGTTGGCCGACTCGGCTTCGCGGGAGGCCTGGGCCGAGATCTGCTCGATCAGCTCGGCGAGCTGGCGCGACACGCGGTCGATCTCGCCCAGCGCGGTACCGGCGTTGTCCGACAGCTTGGCCCCTTCCACCACACCCTGGGTGGAGCGCTCCATGGCCGCCACGGCATCGGCCGTGTCGGTCTGAATGGTCTTCACCAGGGCTGCGATCTGCTTCGTGGCGTCGGCGGAGCGCTCGGCCAGCCGCTGCACTTCCTCGGCCACCACCGAGAAGCCGCGACCGGCTTCGCCCGCGGAGGCGGCCTGGATGGCGGCATTCAGTGCCAGCACGTTGGTCTGTTCCGTGATGTCGGAGATCAGCTCGGTGATCTCGCCGATCTCTTGCGACGACTCGCCCAGCCGCTTGATCCGCTTGGAGGTCTCCTGGATCTGCTCGCGGATCGCGTTCATGCCGCCGATGGCATTCTGCACGGCCTGCAGGCCCTGTTCGGCCGCCATCAGCGACTGGCGTGCCACCTGGGCCGAGTGCTGGGCCTGTGCCGACACGTCGTTGATTCGGCTGGCCATCTGGAGCACCGACTCGCCGGTGTCGCGGATCTCGCGCAGTTGCTCTGTCGAGGCGGCCAGCAGTTCGGTGGAGGTGGCCTCCACCTGCTGCGTGGTCTCGGTCACCCGCGACACCGTGCCCTGCACCTGCGACACCAGATTGCGCAGTTCCTCCACCGTGTAGTTCACCGAGTCGGCGATGGCGCCGGTAATGTCTTCCGTCACGGTGGCTTGCTGCGTCAGGTCACCTTCGGCCACCGTCTGCAGTTCGTTCATCAGCCTCAGAATGGCCGCCTGGTTCGCATCGTTGACGCGCTTGGCCTCCTGCTCCTGCCGCTCGGCTTCCCGCCGCTGCTGCTCGGCCAGTTGCGCACGCGCGCGCTCGGCCTGGAAGTACACGTAGAGCAGACCGAGGATGCCGACCAGTGCCATCGCGATGGACACCAGCAGCACGATGACGTTGAGGGTGCCGAAGCCGGCCTGCTCGGACAGGCGCTCTTGCACCTGCTGCAGACCTTTGCGCAGGGCCTCGGAGTCGTCGATGATCGCCACCTGGGCCTCACGGGCCGACACCAGGCCTTGCAGGTTGCCCAGGATGGCCCCGGCCTGCGTGCGGGTCTGCTCGTACAGCTCCTGCAGGGCCAGCAGGCGCTCCTTGGTCTGTTCGTCGCGCGTGGGCGGCAGACGCAGTTCGGCGCTGCCCTCCAGCAGGCCCTGAGAGATCTCGCGGAAGGAGTTCAGGTCCTTGCCCAGCAGGAACACGGCCTCGGGCGACACGCCTTCCATCGTCAGGAACTCGTTGGCCGATTTGCCGATGCGCTGCGTGAGCATCACGAGCTGGCCCGCCGCCGAGATCTCGGCCGGCGAGGCGTTCTGCTGCAGCTTCAGCGAGGAGATGGTCTCGGCGATCTCCAGCAGGTCGGCCGACTGGCGGTTGATGGTGCGCAGGGCCTGCCCGACCTGGGTCAGGATTTCCTGCTGTGCCAGCACGATGCCGGCGTTCTTCTCGGCACGATCGACCAGGGGCATGATGGGCTCGAGGGCCTGCTGCACGTCGGGCGACACCGGCGGAATGTCGGAGCTGCCGTTGCGCAGGCCGCGCGTGCCCGAGGCCAGCACGGTCGAGCTTTCTCGCACCTCCGGGAAGGCCTGAGGGCTGCCCACCAGGGCCTGCGACACCGACTTGGCCAGGCGCTGCGACTGCATCAGCGCCTCACCGGTGGTGCGCACTTGGGTGGCCACGTTGTTGGCGTTGTTCTGCGAGATGCCCACCACCGCGAGCAGCCCCACCACGCCCAGCACGGTCAGCGCACCCAGGATCCGCTGCTGCTGAGCCACCGGCAGATGGCCAATCAGGGGCAGCCGCGAGCTGGATTCCCCGACATCTCCGGCCTGCATGCGCGTTTGCGCGAACTCACCGGGCAATTCCGATGGCGCCACCTCAGAGATGATGGACGAGTCCTTGTCCGCGGAGGATGTCCCGGCGGGCCGGGTTTCCAGGCTGATCGTCGCGTCCGGCCCTGGCAGGGGCAGGTCGTCCGAGGCGTCGTCGTACGGCTTGCCCAGCGAGTCCTCGCCCGGCCCCTTCTTGCCCTTGCCGGTGATCTTGCTGATGAAACTCATTTTCCCCTCTAGCTTTCTGCTCGAACGTCACTCATACCAGGCCGGTCGTCGTCGCGCGAAGCGCCCCGTCAGCCCACGATCCTCAGGAATGCCTCGTCACGCGCCAGCGCCGCCAAGTGCAGCTCCTGCCAGACGCGCCCCTGGGCGTCGCGCAGGCGCTTGCCCACGAAGCCGGGACGCGCCGCACGCTCGTCCACACCATCGTCGGCCGGCTGGAGCTGGTCGCGGCTGCGCAGGCCGGCCAGCCGTTCCACCAGCAAGGCGCAATTGATGTCCAGCGACGGATTGAGCGCGATCAGCCGGGCCTGCTCGCGCAGGCCGTCGGCGCCTGGCACGCTCGCGGCTTTTAGACCCAGGAAGGCGGCCAAGTCGACCACGCCATGCAGACCACCGCGCAGGTTGGCCACGCCCAGGAACCAGGGCGAGGTGTGCGGCACGCTCACGCACGACGAGAACGGGAAGATCTCGCCGGCATCCTGCAAAGGCAGCAGGAAACGCCGGCCTGCGGACTCCACCGCCAGCCAGCTCGCCGTGCGCGCCTCGGTGCGCGCGGCCTGCAAACGCTCGGCCAGCCGGCTTTGCAGCTCACGCAGCGCTTCTTTGTTCGCCATGGTGTGTGTCTGTGGTTGCTCGGGTGCGACCCCGCAGGTCCCTGCTGCGGTCTGCGCGACGGCTCATCAGTCGAAGGCGCGGATCTTGCTAATCAGCTCTTCGGCGTCCACGGGCTTGACCACGTAGTCGCGTGCACCTTGGCGCATGCCCCAAACCTTGTCGGTCTCCTGGTTCTTGCTCGTGCACATGATCACGGGCACGTCGGCGAAGTTGGGGTCGCGCGTGATCGAGCGCGTGAGCTGGAAACCGTTCTGGCCGGGCATGACGACGTCCATCAGAATCAGGTCGGGCTTGTCCTCGGCCAGACGGCGCAAGGCCTCCTCGCCATTCTCGGCGGTGCGCACGCTGTAGCCGCGCTTGGACAGCAGTTCGGACAGATGATGCAGCTCGGTCTTCGAGTCGTCGACCAACAGGATCTTCTTGACTGGCATGGCTTTCTACCTCACTCGTTCGGCGCCTGCATGCAGGCGCCCCTGGGCAAACGGATGCAATGAGAAAGGGCGCCTGCTGTGGGGCGCCCGGGGATTCATGCGATACGGCGGTGCTGTTCCACGGCCTGAAGCAACTGGTCCTTGGTGAAGGGCTTGGTCAGGTAGTCCTGCGAGCCGACCATGCGTCCGCGTGCCTTGTCGAACAAACCGTCCTTGGAGGACAGCATGATCACCGGCACCGCGGAGAACTTGGGATTGCGCTTGATGATCGCGCAGGTCTGGTAGCCGTCGAGCCGCGGCATCAGGATGTCGCAGAAGATCAGGTGCGGCTCGTGGTCATTGACCTTGGCCAGCGCGTCGAAACCGTCCTCGGCCAGCACCACCTCGTAGCCGCCTTGCTTGAGGAAAATCTCGGCGCTGCGGCGGATGGTGTTGCTGTCGTCGATGACGAGCACCTTGGTGCCCCCCGCAGACGTGGCTTGACTGATCGAAGCAACGGTGTCGCTCACTGAAGCCCTCTCCTCAACGACTTGAATTGGCTGTTCCCGCGTCTGTCGCGCTAGATCTGCACCATTTCGAAGTCTTCCTTGCGAGCGCCGCATTCGGGACAGACCCAGTTCATCGGCACATCGGCCCAGGCGGTGCCCGGGGCGATGCCATGTTCAGGGTCGCCAGCGGCCTCGTCGTAGATCCATCCGCAAATCAGGCACATCCAGGTTCGAGACTCGCTCACTTTGTATCAGTTTCACTACAATGATGCGAGGCATTGTAGCCTTGTGAACACACAAAACCGCGAGGGTTTGTGCGAACTTACACGCGATTGTTCATGTGAAGTTCCGCAGTGACCGCCCTCGCCCACCGCACCGGCCCACACCCATGTCCCACCCCCCCCAAGACCCGGCCCCGGCCATCGACGCCCCCGAGGACGCCGGCGCCCCGCCGTGCGTGATGAGCTTCAATGCCAACGATCCCAGCGGAGCCGGCGGCCTGGGCGGTGACGTGGCCACCCTGTGCGCCATGGGGGCGCATCCGTTGCCGGTGGTCACGGCCATCTTGCTGCGCGACACCGCCGAAGTGTTCGATCATCACGTGCTCGACGATGAGGCGGTGGTCGAGCAGGCCCGCAGCATCCTCGAAGACACCCCCATCGCCGCCTGGAAGGTGGGCTTCCTCGGCAGCGCGGAAACCATCGGCGCCGTCGCCGAGGTGTTGTCCGACTATCCCGACGTGCCGCTCGTGGCCTACCTGCCCAGCCTGCCCTGGATGGAGGAATCCGCCCACGAGGCCTATCACGAGGCGTTCCGCGAGCTGGTGTTGCCCCAGGCCTCGGTGCTCGTGGGCAACCACAAGACCCTCACCGACTTCCTGCTGCCCGAGTGGGACGCCGACCGGCCGGCCTCGCCACGCGAGCTGGCCGTCGCGGCCGCCGAGCACGGCACACGCTTCGTGCTCGTCACCGGCATCCAGTTGCCCGATCACTTCGTCGACAACGTGCTGGCCACAGCCGAGGGGCCGGTCAGCGGCGAACGCTTCGAGCGCTTCGACACCGGCTTCGTCGGCGCCGGCGAGACGCTGTCGGCGGCGCTGGCGGCGATGCTGGCCAATGGCGCCGAAGTCACCGATGCCGCCGCCGAGGCGCTGGCCTTTCTCGACCAGACCCTGGATGCCGGCTTCCGGCCCGGCATGGGCGGGGTGATCCCCGATCGTTTCTTCTGGGCCCTGCCGCCGGCCGAGGGGTCCGAGGAGGCCCCCGGCGAGGCCGACGGTGGCGGAACCCCGGATCCGCGCCACATCCACTGAACCGCCGCGGGCCTGCCCGCCGGCCCCCACCCCTGCATCGCATGGCCACCAACGACCAACTCTTCGAACGCGCCCGCAAGGTCATTCCTGGCGGCGTCAACTCGCCCGTGCGTGCCTTCCGCGCCGTGGGTGGCACGCCGCGCTTCATCACGCGAGCCCAAGGGGCTTACCTCTACGACGCCGAGGGCCGCCGCTACATCGACTACATCGGCTCCTGGGGCCCGATGATCCTGGGTCACGGCCACCCCGCCGTGGTCGAAGCCGTGCAGCGGGCCGTGAGCGAGGGCTTTTCTTTCGGCGCTCCCACCGAGCGCGAGATCGAGCTGGCCGAAGCCATCCTGGCCCTCGTGCCCTCGATGGAACAGGTGCGCTTGGTGAGCTCGGGTACTGAGGCTGCCATGAGCGCGATCCGCCTGGCACGCGGCGCCACCGGCCGGCCCAAGCTGATCAAGTTCGAAGGCTGCTACCACGGCCATGCCGACGCCCTGCTGGTCAAGGCCGGCTCGGGCCTGGCCACCTTCGGCCACCCCACCAGTGCCGGGGTGCCGCCCGAGGCCGTGCAACACACCCTGGTGCTCGAATACAACCACCTCGAGCAGCTCGAGGCGGCCTTCGCCGAGCACGGCGCGCAGCTCGCCTGCGTGATGATCGAGCCGATCGCCGGCAACATGAACTTCGTGCGTGCCAGCGTGCCGTTCATGACCCGGCTGCGCGAGCTGTGCACGCGGCACGGCGCACTGCTGGTCTTCGACGAAGTCATGACCGGCTTTCGCGTGGGCCTGCACGGCGCGCAGGGGCTGTACGGCCGGCTCATCCCGGGCTTCCAGCCGGACCTCAGCGTCTTCGGCAAGGTGATCGGCGGGGGCATGCCGCTGGCGGCCTTTGGCGGCCCGCGCGCCATCATGGAGCAGCTCTCGCCCACGGGCCCGGTCTATCAGGCCGGCACCCTGTCGGGCAATCCGGTGGCCACGGCCTGCGGCCTGGCCACGCTGCGCGAGATCAGCCGGCCTGGCTTCTTCGAGGCCCTGTCGGCGCGCACCCGCTCGCTGGTGGATGGGCTGCAAGGCGCGGCGCGGGAGGCCGGAATCGACCTGGCCGTCGACTGCGAAGGCGGCATGTTCGGCTTCTTCCTGGCGCGCGAGCTGCCACAGCACTACGGGCAGGTCATGGCCACCGACAAGGACGCCTTCAACCGCTTCTTCCACGGCATGCTCGAGCGCGGCGTTTATCTCGCGCCCGCCCTGTATGAAGCCGGCTTTGTCAGCGCCGCCCACACGGCCGAGGACATCGCCGCCACCATCGACGCCGCCCGCGCCGCTTTTGCTTCCTGATCCCCTGGTTCCCGGCCCGCGCCGGGCTTCACGCATGCACCTTCACATCCTCGGCATCTGCGGCACCTTCATGGGCGGGCTGGCCGCCCTGGCCCGCGAGGCGGGCCACCGCGTCACCGGCTGCGATGCCGGCGTCTACCCGCCCATGAGCGAGCAGTTGCGCGAGCTGGGCATCGAGCTGATCGAGGGCTACGGCGCCGACCAACTTGCGCTGCAGCCCGACGTCTGGGTGGTGGGCAATGTGGTGAGCCGCGGCAACCCGCTGATGGAGGCCGTGCTCGATGCGGGACTGCGCTACATGAGCGGCCCGCAGTGGCTGGCCGAGCATGTCCTGCACGGCCGCCATGTGCTGGCCGTGGCCGGCACGCACGGCAAGACCACCACCACCTCGATGCTGGCTTGGATCCTGGAGGCCACCGGGCGGCAGCCCGGCTTCCTCGTGGGCGGAGTGCCGCAGAACTTCGGGGTGTCAGCCCGCCTGGGTTCGGGGCCTGCCTTCGTGATCGAGGCCGATGAGTACGACACCGCCTTCTTCGACAAGCGCAGCAAGTTCGTGCACTACCGGCCGCGCACCGCCGTGCTGAACAATCTGGAGTTCGACCACGCCGACATCTTCGACGACCTGGCCGCGATCGAACGCCAGTTCCACCACCTCGTGCGCACCGTGCCGTCCAGCGGCCGCCTCGTCGTCAATGCCCGCGAGGCCCCCTTGCAGCGCGTGCTGGACAAGGGCTGCTGGAGCGAGGTGGTGCGCTTCGGCGGGGCCGAAGGCTTCGAGGCCCGGGGCGAACCGCACGACTTCGAGGTGCTCCGCAACGGCCAGGCCGTGGGCCACGTGCGCTGGGAACTGCTGGGCGAGCACAACCAGTTGAACGCCCTGGCCGCCATCGCCGCGGCCGAGCACCTGGGCGTGGCCCCGCAGGCGGCGGCCGAGGCCCTGGGCGCCTTCCGCAACGTGCGGCGCCGGCTGGAGGTGCGCGGCACGGCCGGTGGCGTGACCGTGTACGACGACTTCGCCCACCATCCCACCGCCATTCGCACCACGGTGGACGGTCTGCGCCGCCGTGTGGGCAAGGCCCGCATCCTGGCCGTCTTCGAGCCGCGCTCGAACACGATGAAGCTGGGCACGATGAAGGCCCAGTTGCCCTGGGCCCTGGAGGCGGCCGATCTCACCTTCTGCCACAGCGGCGGCCTGAGCTGGGACGCCGCCCAGGCCCTGGCCCCGATGGGCGCGAAGGCCCAGGTGGCTGACAGCATCGATGGCGTGATCGCCCAGGTGCTGGCCGCGGTCCGCCCGGGCGACCATGTGCTGTGCATGAGCAACGGCAGCTTCGGTGGCATCCATGGCCGCCTGCTGGAGGCGCTGGCGGCGCGCTGAACGCGACTCAGCGGTGCCGGAACGCCGCAGGGCGCTTGGCCAGGAAGGCCTCCATGCCCTCCTTCTGGTCCTCGGTGGCGAACAGGGCGTGGAAGGCGCGGCGTTCGAAGAGCAGGCCTTCGTTGAGCGGTGCCTCATAGGCCCGGTTCACGCATTCCTTGGCCGCGATCAGGCTGGGCAGCGAGTAGCCGCAGATCGCATCGGCCGCGGCGAAGGCTTCGTCCAGCAGCCTGTCGGCCGGCACCACGCGCGACACCAGGCCGGCGCGCTCGGCCTCGGCGGCATCCATCATGCGCCCGGTGAGCGTGAGGTCCATGGCCTTGGCCTTGCCCACCGCGCGCGGCAGGCGCTGCGTGCCTCCCGCGCCGGGGATGATGCCCAGCTTGATCTCGGGCTGGCCGAACTTTGCGGTGTCTGCAGCGATGATGATGTCGCACATCATCGCCAGCTCGCAGCCTCCGCCCAGCGCAAAGCCCGAGACCGCGGCGATCACCGGCTTGCGCACGCGCTTGAGGGTTTCCCAGTTGCGGGTGATGAAGTCGGACTTGTAGACCTCCATGTAAGTCCACTTCGCCATGGCCGAGATGTCGGCACCGGCCGCAAAGGCCTTCTCGCTACCGGTGAGGACCATGCAGCCGATGGTCTCGTCGGCATCGAAGCCCAGCAAGGCCTCGCCGAGCTGATCCATCAGCGCATCGTTGAGGGCGTTGAGCTGCTTGGGCCGGTTCAGGGTGATGACACCCACCTTCAGCGCGGCCTGGCCGCGCACCTGGGTCAGGATGAGGGGTTCGCTCACGGGGTTCTCCTTTCGAAGCCCCTCACTATACGGCCCCGCCTGCAGCGTGAAATCCGACCGCGCGGCAGCCCCCGCGCGCGCCCCGGGGCGGTGCTTTCCTGATGGCGTGGCCTGCCTTCGCGCGTTAAGCTGCCATCATCGCGCGCAACCAGGGTGACCGATGGCTACGGTGTACCGCAAAACAGAAAAGGGACAGGCCGAGATCGCCACCCGCCAGAACCACCTGGCGATGAAGCTGCGTTCGGCGCTGATCATGGTGGACGGCAAGCGCACGGACGAGGAGCTGCTGCGCATGATTCCCGGCGATGGCCAGGACCTGCTCCAGCAGTTGCGCGACCAGGGGTACATCGAGGTGATCGCTGTCACCGCCCAGCGGTCTGCACCGAACGGGGCGAAGGCGCCCGACAGCGTACCCTCGGCGGCCGAATCGGGGTTCAGCCAGGGCCCCACGGGCTCGGAATTCGTCACCCTGCGCCAGCAGGCCGCCCGCTTCGTTTCCGAGCAGCTCGGGCCCATGGGCGACGACCTGGCCGTGCGTCTGGAGAAGTCCAAGGCCTGGGCGGACTTGAAGCCGGTGTTGAGCATGGCCCAGCGGGTGCTGCAGGACAACCGCGGGCCGACGACGGCCGAGGCCTTCCGTATCCGCTTCATCGACCCGTACTGAGCGCCTGCTATCGAGAGCCGCTGTGCTGTTCGCGCTGTGGCGGGGTCTGTGGCTGCAGTGCCCCCTGACCTTCTGTCAACGTGCGCACCTCATCGCGCCGGCGGCGCCACGTTCGAAGCCCCGTGCGCCTGCGCGATGACGCGCTTGCGCTTGATGATCACCTTTGGCGAGCCTGTGGGTGGCGAACGAGCCTCATCGGCCGGCCGCGCATGATGCTGCGTTGAGCCGCTTGGCCTGGCCTGCGCTCGCTCGAGCGCACAGGCCACCTGGCTCTGGTTGAGTTCGCTGACATGGTCGCCATTGACCAGCGCATGGCGCCCCTCGGACGTTTGCATCAGCGCTCCGAACTGCGCACCGCGCTGGATGCGTCCGATCATCACCCAGCCCTTGCTCTGCAGCCGCGCCGAAACGCTGTGGCGCTCGGGTGAGGTGTCCAGCCGAACCGTGTAACGGGCACTCATGACCAACTCACCACCCCACCCCCTTGCGCAGCGGCGGCCCGATGGCCTGGCGCACGGCCTGCGGCCACTCATACAGCCGCGAGGTGTGCGCCACCAGCCATAGCCCGGTGGCCTGGCTCCAGTTGATCGACAAGGGGATGTAGGGGGCCATCAATGCCCCCCCACATCGCCGGTGAAGCGCCAACGGACAGCCCCCACGCGATGAGCGCAATCCCTGGCAACGCAATGACGTGGTACAGCAGCGTGATCCCCGGATGCTCCCGCCACCACCAGCCGTAGCGCGGCCCGAAGGGCCCGGTGCGCCCGGCCGCTTGCCACCAGCTGGGCTTATCGTCGCTGCGCCCATCGAGCGGCTCGCCCGGGTGCGGCAGGTGCGGCCCGCCTTGTTCCATGAAGC
>NZ_JBKBVU010000287.1:0-2846 GCF_046289365.1 Caldimonas sp.
CATTTTGCGCAGCGCTACACCCAGATTGCCCAGGGCCAGGCCGATCCACGCGCCGAGGGGCGGCCGGTGGCGGTGCGGCTGCCCACCAGTCCGGCCGACCAGATGCTGCGCATGGTCAACCACATCGTGGACGGCTACCTGGAGCTGCGGCGGCTGCTCACGCGCCAGTTCGGCGTGCTGCAGCAGGCGCTGTTCAACCCGCGGGCAAGGTTCCGCAGCTGGCAGTTGCTGCTCGATTCGCGCAACACCCTGCATCTGCTGGAAGACATCTGCGAAGACCAGCGCAACGCGATCCAGGAGTGGATCGATGCCCTGCAGGAATGGCCCCCCGAGACCACGCCGGCGGCGCAGCGCGAGCGCGAGCTGCTGCGCCTGCGCTCACGCGACGTGCTCGAGCACATCGAGCGGGTGCTGGGTCATGTGCGCCGGCTTGAGTCGTCGGCCGAGACGGCGGTGCAGATGCACTTTTCGGCGCAGAGCAACCGCACCAACGACATCATGCGCACGCTCACTGTGCTGACGGCCATCTTCCTGCCGCTCAACCTCATCACCGGCATCTTCGGCATGAACTTCGACACCCTGCCGCTCATCCACGAGGCCACCGGGGTGTGGATCACGCTGGGCCTGATGGCCGCGCTCGGCCTGGGGCTGGGTCTGTTCTTCTGGCGCAAGCGCTACCTGGGCACACGGGACTGACCGCGGCTCAGGGGCGCGCCTGGAGCGTGTCCAGAGCCAGACAGAGGTCGTCCCAGGCCTTGGCCTTGTCGGGCAGGTTGCGCAGCAAGTAGGCGGGATGGTAGGTGACGATGAGGGGCACGCCCTCGTAGTCATGCACCCGCCCGCGCAGCCGGCCGATGGGCTCGGTGGTGCGCAGCAGCGACTGCACGGCAAAGCGCCCCATGGCCAGGATGATGCGCGGCTTCACCAGGGCCACCTGGCGCTTCAGGAAAGGCTCGCACTGGGCGACTTCCTGGGGCTCGGGGTTGCGGTTGCCCGGCGGGCGGCATTTGAGCACGTTGCAGATGTAGACCTGCCGCTGCGGCGGCGCGGCCTCGCGCGTCAGGCCGATGGCGCGCAGCATGTTGTCGAGCAGGCGGCCGGCCTGGCCGACGAAGGGCTCGCCCAGGCGGTCCTCGTTCTCGCCCGGGGCTTCGCCGACGATCATCCAGTGCGCCTGCTCATGACCCACGCCGAACACGGTGTGGCGGCGGCTTTCGCACAGCGCACAGGCGCGGCAGCCGGCCACCGCCTCGCGCAGGGCCGGCCAATCCATCTGCTCGATGCCGCTGGGGCGCGTGCCGCGCGGCGGCAGGGCCTCCGGCGGCGCGGCAGCCAGGCCTTCCGGCCCCGGGGCGGCGGCGACGGGCCCGTCGGCTGCGGCGACCGCAGGGGCGTCGGGGGCGCTGCCGGCATGGCGCGGCACCCAGGCCGTCAGGCCCATCTCGCGCAGCAGGCCCAGGCGACGATCGTCCAGGTTCACGGGGCGGTCCTCACAGCGGCAGGCTCATGACCAGCGCGTCCTCGCGCAGCCCCCGCGCGGCCGGGTAGTAGCCGCGGCGCAGGCCCACCTCGGCGAAGCCGTAGCGCTCGTACAGACGCCGGGCCCGCTGATTGCTCGGGCGCACCTCCAGCCACAGCTGGGTGGCGCCTTCGCCGCGCGCGATCTCGCACAGGCGGTCGAGCATCCACACGGCGTGGCCGCGTCCCTGCTGGGAGGGGGCCACGGTCAGGTTGAGCAGGTGCATCTCCTCGACCCCGAGCATGGCCAGGAAGTAGCCGATCATCGGGCCGTCTCCCTCACGCAGCCACCAGGCCGCATGGCCGGCGGCCAGGGAGTCGATGAAGTTGCCGCGCGTCCAGGGGAATTCATAGGCCTGCACCTCGATGGCCAGCAGCGCATCGAGATCCTCGACACGCAGCGGCTCCAGGCGACGCCCGGCTGGGTGGAGCAGGGCGTTCATGTCAGGGCTGAGCGGACGGCGTCGCGCTCGGCGGTGGTCTGGGCCACCTTGTCGCGCACGTACAGCGGCAAGGCCAGGGCGGCGTCGACTGCCTCGCCGCGCTGCCAGGCCGCCAGCGCCAGCGCCAGCAGGGCGTGTGCGCTGGGAGCGGCCTCGGGGTGCAGGGGGCGCGCGCCGGTGTCCAGCCGCGCGCCGAGTGCGGCCAGCGCATTGCCGACCAGCGCGGCTTGCGGGTCGGCGCGCAACAGCGTGTTGAAGGCCTCGGGCTCGTGCAGGGCCGGTGCGGCCAGGGTCTGCCAACGCTCACCCCCGTGCCGGTAACGGGCGGCATAGAGCTGGCCCATGCGCGCATCCTGGGCGACCCAGACCTCGGTGTGCCCGTGGGTGCGGCGGGCGTCCTCGGCCACCACGAGCAGGGTGTCCACCGGGATCACCGGACAGCCCGCACCCAGCGCCAGACCCTGCGCCACCGAGCAGGCGGTGCGCAGGCCGGTGAAGGCGCCCGGGCCGCGGCCGAAGGCAATGGCATCCAGATCCCGCGGGGCGAGCCCGGCCTCGTCCAGCAGCCGGCGCACGGCCGGCAGCAGGGTGGCCGAGGTGTGGGCGCTGCCCGGGCCGGTGAACACGTGCACCTGGCTGCCGCAACGCAGGCCCAGGTGCATCGTCTCGGTGGCGGTCTCGATCACCAGCAGGCAAGGGTCTCGCGCAGGGAAGGACATGCCCACAGTGTAGCGGCCGGGATAATCGGCGAATGCTTTGCCCTGACTTGCCCTCGATGCGGCGCCGTGCCCTGTCCCGGGCCGGCGCCTGGACCCTTGCTGCGATCGTCCTGGGGCTCGCGCTGGCGCGCGGCCCCGCACAGGCCCAGAGCGTGCCACCGGTCCT
>NZ_JBKBVU010000061.1:0-6314 GCF_046289365.1 Caldimonas sp.
GGGGGTGGCCCCGGGGCTCACCAGGTGAACACGGCCCGTCTGTGCACCGATCAACCGGCACGCGGCCTCACGGGTTTGCTCGAGCAGCGCCTCGACCGTGGGGGCATGCACCAGCCGGGCGAAGGTCTCGGCGAGATCGCGCAGCCGCTGCGAACGCTGGCGCTGCCATTGCTCGCGCCGCACGACATGGTTCAGCGCCAGCGCCGAGGCCCCGAAGAACACGGACATCGCCAGGGCGCCGATGGCCACCTGGAAGACCAGCCGCTCGCGCCAGGGGGCCAGCACCTCGTCGCGGCCCAGGCCCACGTAGACGGTGGCTGCGGTGTCGCCGACCCGGCGGAAGGCGGACAGACGTTCCACGCCGTCGGTGACGTAAGCCCCGGACAAGCGCCCCCGGGGCTGGCGGGCCAACTGGTCGCGGTAGACGGCCTGGCCGCTGAAGTCCTGGCCCAGGAAACGCTCGACCCAGGGGCTGCGCGCGATGAGCACGCCTTCGGCGCTGAACAGCCCCACGGCGCCTTGTTCCCCCAGCCGCAGCTTGTCGTAGAAGCGGCGCAGATGGTCCAGCGAGACGACGGCAGCCACGACGCCGGCGAACTGCCCATCGGGCGTCTCGATGCGCCGCGAGGCATTGACGATCCACTGGCCTTGGGCATAGCCGACGCGGCCCAGGCGCGGCTTGCCCAGGTAGAGCCCGACGTCCCGCCGCTCGCGGTGAACGCGGAACTCGTCGGTGTCCGACAGGTCCGCGGGCTCGGGCTGCGGGGTGCGGGAGCTGGCCACCAGGCGGCCCTGGGGATCGAGCATGAAATAGGCGTAGGTGCCGGCCGAGCCGGCCTGGCGGCCGGCCAGCACCTCGTGCAGCCGGGCGTGGTCCTGCGGCGGCGAGCCCAGGGCCGCGATGGCGGAGGTCAGGCCGAGGTCGAGCGCCGCCAGGGTCTGGCGCGTGTGCTCGGCCAGCGCATCGGCCAGATTCTCGGCGTCCCGGTAGGCCATCTCGATCACCCGGGCCCGGTCGGTGCGGGCCTGCAGCGTGATCAGCGCGGCCAGCAGGGCCAGCACGATCAGGTTGGCCAGCACGAGGGCGCGCCTGAGGGTCACCGTGGATTCGCTGAAGGCCATCGGACAACACTCCCCCCGGCAGGGCAGCCCCGAAGGACTGCTTTGGGCGCCGCCCGCGCGGCGGGACGGCACGTCACTCGTTGATGTGTCGCGATGATAGACGGGCTCGGGGACAATCGTCCGATGACTCTGACACGTTCTTCCCCCGGTCCCGTGCTGGCCTTGCTGTTCAACGCCGCCGTGTGGGGCCTGTCCTGGTGGCCGATGCGCCACTTGCAGGGCTTGGGGCTGCATCCGCTGTGGACCAATGTCGGGCTGTTCCTGATCGGCTGCGCCGTGCTGCTGGCCTGGCGGCCCCGGGCCCTGGGCAAGGTGCTGGGCACGCCGGTGCTGTGGGCCATGGCCCTGGTTTCGGGGGTGGTCAACGCGGCCTTCAACTGGGGCGTGAGCATCGGCGAGGTGGTGCGCGTGGTGCTGCTGTTCTACCTGATGCCGGTGTGGACGGCGCTGCTGGCACGGCTGTGGCTGGGCGAGCGCCTGGGGTCGGGCGGGGTGCTGCGGGTGGGGCTGGCCCTGGGCGGAGCGGCCCTCGTGCTGCAACCCGAGGGCCTGGCCTGGCCGCTGCCGCGCAGCCTGGCCGACGCATTGGGGCTGCTGGGCGGCTTCGCCTTCGCCTGCAACAGCGTGCTGGTGCGGCGCCATGCGGCGGTCACGCGCGACGAAGGCCGCGCCCTGGCGATGCTGATGGGCTGCGTGGGGGTGTCGCTGGCGCTGGCGCTCGCTTTGGGGCCGACCACCGGCGCGGGCCTGGTGCCCTGGCCCCCGCCCGCCCAGGCGGCCTGGGTGGCCGTGCTCGGGCTCACGGCCCTGGTCTTCCTGGCCGGCAACCTGGCCTACCAGCACGGCGCCTCGCGGCTGCCGGCCAACATCACGGCGGTGGTGATGCTCACCGAGGTGGTGTTCGCCGCGCTGTCGTCGGTGGCGATCGCCGGGGAGACGCTGTCGGGGCGCACCTTGGTGGGCGGGGGGCTGATCGTCGCAGCGGCGTTGCTGGCGACGATCGGGCCGTCGCGCAGCGGCCGTGGCGTTCAGCCTTCGGCGAAGGCCAGCCGGCGCACCTCGGCGAGCAGCTCGGCCTCCTCGTAGGGCTTGGTGAGGAAGACGTCCACACCGGCCTGCTCGGCGCTGCGCAGGTGCTTGTGGGTGGCGCGGGAGGTGAGCATGACCACCGGCAGTGTCTTCCACAGGCGCGATTCGCGCAGGCGCCGGGTGAGCTCCAGGCCGTTGAGGTTGGGCATTTCCAGGTCGGTGAGCACGACGTCGGCCTTGCGGCGGATCAGCGCATCCAGCGCATCGAAGCCGTCGCGCGCGGTGGTGACGTCGTAACCGGCATCGCCCAGCAGCTGGGCGAGCGTCTGGCGCACCGAGAGGGCATCGTCGACCACCAGCACATGCTTGCGCTCGACCTGCATGCGCCGGCGCAGCCGCTCGGCGGCCTGGCGGCGCACCGGTGAGGCGTAGGCCTGCTCCAGGGCCTCGAGGTCGAGCAGGAACACGAGCCGGCCGTCGGCCCGGAAGGCGCCGCCGGCCACACCGCGCAGGCGGCGCAGGTAGCGCCCGATGTCCTGCAGGATGAGTTCGCGCGAGTCGACGATGCGGTCCACCTCGAGCGCGATCTCGCGGCCGCCCACGCGCGCCAGCACCACCGCGCGGGCCGCCGCGGCCGAGGCGGGGGCCGGCAGGCCCAGCCAGGCCCCGAGCCGCTGGTAGGGGTACAGACGCCCGGCATGGCGCAACTGCGCCCCCTGCGGGCCCAGGACGAGCTGGCCCTGCCCAGGGGCCAGCGCCAGCGTCATGCCTTCGCTGGGCAGGGCATAGACCTGGCCCCCCACCTCGACCATCAGCGCATGCTGCAGCCCCGTGGTGGCCGGCACCGTGAGCACGAAGCGGCTGCCCAAGCCGGGGCGGCTGTCGATGTCGATGCGGCCTTTCATCGCGCGCAGGCGGTCGGCCACGACGTCCAGGCCCACGCCGCGGCCGGAGATCTCGCTGACCTCGCTGCGTGTGGAAAAGCCCGGCAGCAGGATCAGCCGGGCCAGTTCGGCCTCGGTGATGGGGTCGTCGCGCTGCAGCAGTTCCAGCTCCAGCGCGCGCGCATGGATGGCCGCCAGGTCCAGGCCGCGCCCGTCGTCACTGCACTCGACGGTGACGGTGCGGCTGTCGCGGGCAAAGCGCAGCAGCACCGTGCCGCGCGGCGGCTTGCCGGCCGCCAAGCGCTCGGCGCTGGGTTCGATGCCGTGGTCCACCGCGTTGCGCAGCAGGTGCAGCAAGGGCTCGGTCAGGCGGTCCAGCACCTCGGTGTCCAACGGCATCTGCTCGCCCTCGATGCGCAGCTCGACGTCTTTGCCCGTGGCCCGCGCGGTCTGCGCCACGTTGCGCTTCAGGCGCGCAACGATCTGGCGCACGGGCACCAGGCGTGCGCCGATCAGCTCGCGGTGCTGCTCGACGAGCTCGTGCCCCTGCTTGCGCAGGGCCTGCACGGCCATCTGCACCTGCTCGCGTGCGGCGCGGGTGTGTTCGGCCTCGTCGGCCAGGGTTTCGGCGGTGAAGCGCACGAGCGACTGCAGTTCGTTGTAGCGGTCCAGTTCCAGGCTGTCGAAGGCCCCGCCTTCGGCCTGCGTGGGCGGCGGCAGCGCATGGCCCTGGCGGTCGACGGCCAGCTCGAGGTCGCGCAGGCGGTCCTGCAGCGAGCGCTGGGCCCGTTCGAGCTGCGCCAGCCGGTCTTCGACCTGGCGCACCATTTCCTCGGCCCGGCCTTGATGCACCAGCGCCTGGCCGGCACGCCGCATCAGGCGGTCCAGCCGCTCGACGGCGATGCGCAGCATGGCGCGCGCCGCCTCGTCGGGCCCGGGCGGCGGGGGGCTCGCGGACGCGGTGTCGTCGCGCGAGGAGGGGGCGGCCTCCAGGGGGGCAGGCACCGTCTCCAGCGCCAGGGTCTCGACGCGGTCGTCGTGGATGGCCTGGACCCACCGTTCCAGCCGGTCCAGCCAGTCCCGGGCGTCCCGTGGGGCCTGCTCCTCGCCGCGCAGCGCATAGACCATCTGGTCCAGGCAGGCCACGGCCTGCTCGAGGTCGCGCGCCAGGGCGCTTGGCAGGCGGCCTTCGCGCTCGACGGCATGGTCCAGCACGTCCTCGATGCGGTGGGCCAGCCGCCCGACGCCGCGGATGCCGATGATGTGGCCGCTGCCCTTGAGCGTGTGGGCCACGCGACGGGCCTCGTGCAGGGTTGGGGCATCGGCATGGCCAGCCGCCAAGGCGCGCACGGCCTCGGCCAGCGTGGCCACCTGGGCCGGGGCGTCGTCGAGGAAGACCTCGTAGAGCGCGGCGTCCACGTCCTCGGGCACGTCGAGCGAGACCTCGTCGGTGGGCGCGCCGGCGGCCGCCGCGGCGAGGTCGGGCGTGTCGTCGGCCCCAGCCCCGGGGGCGGCGGGCGCTTGACGCAGCCGCTCGCGCAGGGCCTGCAACGACTCGGGCGGCGGGGCCAGCGGGCCGCTGCGCAGGAAGTCGGCCAGCGCCTGCGTGGCCGCCTCCGAGGCGGGGCGGTCGAGGTAGGCCTGCACCGGCGGTTGCCACTGCGCGAGCCAGCCCAGGGCCGTCTGGCGGTCGGGCGTTTCGAGGGTCGCCAGCGCGCTGACGCTGTCGCGCAGCAGGTCCAGCACGAGGGCCAGTCCGTCCAGGCCAACGACGCGGCAGGCCTGGCCCAGGCGGTCGAAGAGCGTGGCCGCCTCGGCAGCGGGGGCCGGGTCGTCGGGGCTGCTGAGCCAGTGCATCAGCGCCGCGTCGACTTCGGGGCTGGCCTGCGCAAACTCCTCGCGCAGCACCTCGAGCAGATCCTCGGTCTTCATGAGCGGCTCACTGCCCCTGCGGGGGCGGCAGGCGGAACTGCCCGACGGCTTCGGACAGGCGGCGGGCATAGTCCACCAGGGTGGCGGTGGATTCGGTTTGCTGCTCGATGGCCAGGATGGTCTGGGCCGAGCCGCGGTTGAGCTGATCGACCGACAGGCGCAGCTCGTGCGCCAGCGTGCTCTGGGCCTGCGAGAAGGCGGCGATCTGCTGCACCAGGCTCACGAGCTGGGCCGTGGTGTCGCGCGTCTCGGCCATTTGCACGCCGGCCTGGCGGGCCTGCTCGGACTGCCTCACCACCTCGGCGATCAGGCGGTTCATCGTCAACAGCGTGTCGCCGGTCTCGACCTGGATGCTTTGCACGAGCTGGGCGATCTGCGCGGTGGCCGCCCGCGCGGATTCGGACAGACGCTGCACCTCCTCGGCCACCACCACGAAGCTGCGTCCGGCCTCGCCGGCATTGCTGGCCTGCATCGAGGCATTGAGCGAGAGCACATGGGTGCGCTCGGCGATCGTGTTGATGAGGTTGACGACGGTGGAGATCTCCTGGCTGCGCTCGCCCAGGCGCTTGAAGCGCTTCTCGGTCTCGGCGATGGTGCCGCGCAGCGTCTCCATGCCGCGCACCGTGGCGTCCACCGCGCGCAGGGCCGCGTCGGTGGCGGCGCTGGCCAGCTCGGCAGCCTCGCTGGAGTTGGTGGACAACGCGGCCATCTGGGCGAGCTGGTAGGTGGCCTGGCCGAGATGGGCGGCCATGCCCTCCAGCGCGGCGCGCTCCTCCTGCGCGGTCTCGTCCACGCGCAGCGCCTGTTCGCCCACGAACTCGCAGGCGCTGCGCACCTGGTCGGCGATCTCCTGCACCTCGTGCAGGGTGCGGCTGGTCTCCTCGCCGAGCTGGTTGATCGAGGCCGACAGCGTGCCGATGATGTCCTCGGTCACCTCCGCGCGCGCGGTGAGGTCCTTGTTCGACATCTGGAACACCGTGTGCAGCAGGCCCACGACCGAGCGGTTGAGGCTTTCGTTCTCGTGAGCGATGCGTTCCAGGCGTTGGCCGCGCTCGTCGAGCACGCGGTCGAGTGCGGCGCCCAGCGCCCCCCATTCGTCGCGGCGGTCCAGGTGTGCGCGGGCCTGGGTGTCGCCGCGGGCGGCACGCTCCAGGGTGTCGCGCAATTGCTGCAGCGGGGCCTGCCAGCGCCGGCCCAGGTGCGCCAGCACCAGCGCGCCCAGCACCATGGCCAGCCCGATGGCGGCCACGGCGGGCCACGGCACGGCCTGCCCTGCCGCGGCCGGCGCCCAGCGCAGGGCCGCCCAGGCCGCGACCCCGCCGAGCACGGCAGCCCAGGCCCCGCCCA
>NZ_JBKBVU010000061.1:6324-16387 GCF_046289365.1 Caldimonas sp.
GAGGGGGTGGTCACGGGCATCGCGGTTCAGGCCAGGCTCAGCTCGGCCGCCCAGGCCTCGAGGAGGGCCGGGGCGTCGATCAGGGCCCAGGGATGGCCCTGGGCATCGACGGCCGCGCCGCGCACGAACTCGGCCAGGGCCGGCGGCACCCCGGGAGCGGTGCCCCCCACCGGGCGCACCCGCGTGGGCAGGCCGCGAAAGATCAGACCGGCCACCTGGTCACCGTCGCCGCCGATCAGCACATGGCTGCCCGGGCCCGTTGGCGTGCCCTGCGCCGGATCCAGCCAGCGCAGCAGGTCGAACACCGGGATGACCGTGCCGTCCACGTTGGCCGCTCCCAGCAGCCAGGCCGGCGCGTGCGGCACGTCCGACAGCTCCACCTCGTCGACCAGATTGCGCGCCCAGGTGAACGGGAAGGCCAGCGCCCAAGGGCCGCAGCGCAGGCCCTGGGCCTGCGGAGGGGCAGCCGCGCTGAGGGGTGGGGCGTCGGGGGGCAGGCTCACGTCGCACGCATCGGGGTTAGCGCCGCAGTGTAGAGGCGCCCGGGCCATCCAAGGAAGCCCGCCCCACGCGCGGCGCGGCCCGCGGCCGTCGCGGTGTGGCGCAAACGCCCACGGGGCCCCGGCATGGCGCCGGGTCAGTCGGCGGCCGTGTTCTCGAAGCCTCGCTGGAAGGCGGCATCGTAGGTGCTGATGACACGCACCAGCTCATCCTCGGACAGGGGTTTGGTCAGGTAGGCGTCGCAGCCGGCCAGGGTGCCGCGGATGCGATCGACCGGCCCGGCCCGGCTGGTGAGCATCACCACCACCGGCACCCGGCGGCCCGGCGGCGGGGCCTTGCGTTTGATGGCCTTGCAGGTCTGGTAGCCGTCCATGCCGGCCATCATCACGTCGAGGAAGACGAACTCGAAGGGCTGGCGCGCGATGCGCTCGAGCGCCTCCTCGCCGCTGCGGGCCAGATGCACCTTGAAGCCGAAGCGTTTCAGGCGCGTCTGCATGAAGCGCAGCGCGATGTCGGAGTCGTCGACCACGAGGATGTGGTCGAAGCGTTCGTCCCCATCGACGGTGACGGAGTTGGAGAAGTCGCTGCCGCTGGGGACCTCGGGGCCGGCCGGAGCCTTCGCCAGGGAACGGCCCGTGGCCGCAGCCGGCATGGCGTCCAGGGCGAGGCTCGGCGCCGGGCGGGGCGACGCGGGGGGCGCCGCCGGCCGCTGCGGGTCGGCGCCAGGCTGGCTCATCTCGTCGAGCAGCCGCAGCACGTTCATCAGGTTGATCGGGCGCGGCAGCCGGCCCAGCCCGGCGCCCACATCGTGCGCGCCGATGAACAGGCAGCGCGGCAACCGGCCCGCGTCGCGCACGGCCGAGACGGCCGCCGCCTGGTCGGCGTCGGCGATCACCAGATCGGCGGTGTGCAGGTCCTCGACGAGGTCGTAGGCCGGCTGGCGCCGTGCCGCCAGGCGGAAAAAGGACTGGAAGGTCGAGCGTTCGAAGGCGCTGAAGCCCTGGACGGCCACCCGGTAACGCATGCTCATGAGAAGAGGGCTCCTGAGGCCAGCGGCAAGCGCCGACCGTCGGTGCGCCGCCCCAGCAAAAGGCTGTGGCGATGTTGCGGTGGGGGTGACCCCAGCGTCAAGCCCGAAAAAGGGGGGGGCGGGCGGCTTCGGGGAGCCGCGCCTTTCGGCTTTCGCGCCGGCTCGCTACCATGCTCGGTATGAGCGACGCGAGCGAACACACCACGATTTATGACTTCAACGCCTTGTCCATCGACGGCCGGCCGGTGAAGCTGGCCGACTACCGCGGCAAGGTCCTGCTCATCGTCAACACCGCCAGCCAGTGCGGCTTCACGCCCCAGTTGGCCGGGCTGGAAAAGCTCTGGAAGACGCATGCGGCCCGGGGCCTGGTGGTGCTGGGCTTTCCCAGCAACGAGTTCGGCGGCCAGGACCCGGGCAGCAACGAGGAGATCGCGAGCTTCTGCCAGGTGAACTACGGCGTGAGCTTTCCGATGATGAGCAAGATCAAGGTCAACGGCGCCGACGCCCATCCGCTGTACCAGTGGCTCACGGCGCAGGCCCCCGGCCTGCTGGGCACCAAGGCGATCAAGTGGAACTTCACCAAATTCCTCGTCGATCGCCACGGCAAGGTGCTCAAGCGCTATGCCCCCACCGACAAGCCCGAGGCCATCGAGCGTGACATCGAGGCGGCGCTGGCCGCCGACTGACGGGGGACACGGGATAATCGATCGATCCGCCCCGTTTTGAAGGAGACCCCATGTTCCAGCACGTCGACCCCTACGCCGGCGACCCCATCCTCACCCTGAACGAGAACTTCCAGAAGGACCCCCGGCCGGGCAAGATCAACCTGAGCATCGGGGTGTACTTCGACGATGCCGGCCGCCTGCCGGTGATGAGCGCGGTGCGGCAGGCCGAGTCGGCGATGCTGCAATCCATCGGCGCGCGACCCTACCAGCCCATGGAAGGCGCGGCCAACTACCGCCAGGCCGTGCAGCACCTGCTCTTCGGGGCCGAGCATGAAGCGGTGAAGAGCGGGCGCATCGCCACCATCCAGACCCTGGGCGGCTCGGGCGGCCTGAAGGTGGGGGGTGACTTCCTCAAGCGCTACTTCCCTCAGTCCGAGGTGTGGGTGAGCGACCCCACCTGGGACAATCACCGCGCGATGTTCGAGGGGGCAGGTTTCACCGTTCACACCTACCCCTACTACGATGCGGCCACCGGCGGCCTGCGCTTTGCGGCCATGCTCGCCGCCTTGCGCGACATGCCCGAGCGCAGCATCGTGCTGCTGCATGCCTGCTGCCACAACCCCACCGGCGTGGACCTCACGCGCGAGCAGTGGGCCCAGCTCATCCCGGTGATCCAGTCGCGCCGGCTCATCCCCTATGTGGACATCGCCTACCAGGGCTTCGGCGATGGCATCGAGGAAGACGCCTTTGCGATCCGCGCGCTGGCCGATGCGGGCGTGAGCTTCTTCTGCGCGAGCTCCTTCTCGAAGAGCTTCTCGCTCTATGGCGAGCGCTGCGGGGCCCTCAGCGTGGTCTGTCCCACGGCCGACGAGGCCGCGCTGGTGCTGGGCCAGCTCAAGGCCACCATCCGCCGCAACTACTCCAGCCCGCCCACCCATGGCGGGCAGATCGTCGCGCGCGTGCTGCAAACGCCTGAGCTGCGCCAGGCCTGGGCCGACGAGCTCGACGCGATGCGCGCGCGCATCCAGGAGATGCGCCGTCGCCTGCATGCGGTGCTGTCGGCCAAACTGCCGGGCCGCAATGTGGACTACTTCATCACCCAGCGCGGCATGTTCAGCTACACCGGCCTGAGCCCCGAGCAGGTGGACCGGCTCAAGGACGAGCACGCGGTGTATCTCGTGCGCACCGGCCGCATGTGCGTGGCGGGGCTGAACCAGCACAATGTCGAAGCCGTGGCCAACGCCATGGCGGCCGTGCTCGCCCAGTGATGCCACGGCCTTGAGCCTCTTCCTGCTCAAGCGCTTTGTCAGTTTCGTCGCCACCTTGCTGGCGGCGTCGGTGGTGGTGTTCGCCGTGCTGGAGATCCTGCCCGGCAACGCCGCCGAAGTGCGCCTGGGGCCCACGGCCACGCCCGAACAGGTGGCCGCCCTGTCGGCCCAGTTGGGGCTGGACCGCCCGGCGATCACCCGCTACGTCGAGTGGATCAGCGGCTACCTGCGCGGCGACCTGGGCGTGAGCGTGGCCTACGACACGCCGGTGTGGAGCCTCATCGCCGAGCGATTGCGCGTGAGCCTGCCGTTGGCGCTGCTGGCCATGGGGCTCACCGTCGTCGTCGCCCTGAGCCTGGGCGTGTACGCCGCCGCGCGCCACAACCGCTTGGGCGACGTGGGCGTGATGACGCTCAGCCAGCTGGGCCTGGCCATCCCGAACTTCTGGCTGGCCATCGTGCTGATCCTGGTCTTTGCCGTGCACCTGCAGTGGTTCCCGGCCGGTGGCTTTCCCGGCTGGACGCAAGACGAGGGCGGCAGCCTGTGGGACGGCCTGCAGGCCCTGGTGCTGCCGGCCGTGGCGCTGGCGGCAGTGCAGGCGGCCATCCTCACGCGCTTCACGCGCTCGGCCGTGCTCGACACCCTGCGCGAAGACTATGTGCGCACCGCCCGCGCCAAGGGCCTGAGCCGGCGTGCCACGCTGTGGCGCCATGTGCTGCGCAACGCGATGATCCCGGTCATCACCATCATGGGCCTGCAGTTCGGCAACCTGCTCACCGGCGCCATCGTGGTGGAAAACGTCTTCGTGCTGCCGGGCATCGGCCGCCTCGTCTTCCAGGCCATCGCCAACCGCGACCTCGCGGTGGTGCGTGACGTCATCATGCTGCTGGCCGGCGCCGTCATCCTCATCAACTTCGTGGTGGACCTGCTGTATGCCTGGATCGACCCGCGGCTGAAGGCGGGGGATGCATGAGGGCGGCCTTGAGGCATCGCAGCTTCCTGCTCGGCGCCTTGCTGGCGCTGACCCTGCTGCTGGCGGCCGGGCTCTCGCTGGTGTGGACCCCCTACCCCCCGCACGCCATTGACGTGCCCAACCGCTTCCAGCCGCCCTCGGCCGCGCACTGGCTGGGCACCGACAGCCTGGGCCGCGACATTGCCACGCTGCTGCTGGTGGGCGCGCAGAACTCCATCCTCGTGGGGGTGGTGGCGGTGGGCATGGGGCTGGTGCTGGGCGTGGGCCTGGGGCTGCTGGCCTCGGCGCGGCGCGGGTGGGTGGAAGAGTTCGTGATGCGCCTGTCCGACTTCACCTTCGCCTTCCCGGCGCTGCTCACGGCCATCATGCTCACGGCAGTCTATGGCCCCGGGCTGTTCACCTCCATCATCGCGATCGGCATCTTCAACATCCCGGTGTTTGCGCGGCTCACGCGCGCCTCGGCCAACGCCGTGTGGGCGCGCGACTTCATCCTGGCCGCGCGCGCCTGCGGCAAGGGGGCGGTGCGCATCACGCTGGAGCACGTGCTGCCCAACATCGCCTCGGTGATCATCGTGCAGGCCACCATCCAGTTCGCCACCGCCATCCTGGCCGAGGCGGCGCTGTCCTACCTGGGCCTGGGCACCCAGCCGCCCCAGCCCTCGTGGGGGCGCATGCTCAACGAGGCGCAGACGCAGATGTTCCAGGCGCCTCAGCTTGCGCTCTACCCCGGCATTGCGATTGCGCTGTCGGTGCTGGGGCTGAACCTGCTGGGCGACGGCCTGCGCGACCTGCTCGACCCCCGTCTTGCGAGGCAGCGATGAGCGCAGGGCTGCTGGAGGTGCGCGATTTGCGGGTGACGCTCCACACTGCGCGCGGGCCCGCCGAGGCCCTGCGCGGCCTGAGCTTCGCGCTCGACCGCGGCGACACGCTCGGCGTGGTGGGCGAATCGGGCTGCGGCAAGAGCATGCTCGCGCTCACGCTGATGGGCCTGCTGCCCGAGCGCGCGCGGGTGTCGGGCTCGCTGCGCTTCGACGGGCGCGAGCTGCTGGCGCAGGACGAAGCCGCCTGGTGCCGCCTGCGGGGCGACCGCATCGCGATGGTCTTCCAGGAGCCGATGACGGCGCTCAACCCGCTGCACACGATCGGCCGCCAGGTGGCCGAGCCGCTGCGCCTGCACCGCGGCCTGGACGCCGTGGCCGCGCGTGCCGAGGCGCTGCGCCTGCTGGAGCAGGTGCGACTGCCCCAGGCCGCGCGCCGGCTCGACGCCTACCCGCACCAGCTCTCGGGCGGCCAGCGCCAGCGTGTGGTGATCGCGATGGCCCTGGCCTGCCAGCCCGACCTGCTGATCGCCGACGAACCCACCACCGCGCTGGACGTGACGCTGCAGCGCGAGATCCTGCAACTCATCGCCGATCTGGTGGCCCAACGCCACATGGCCCTGATGCTGATCTCGCACGACCTGGCCGTGATTGCCCGCAACGTGCGCCGCGTGATGGTGATGTACGGCGGCCTGGGCGTGGAGCAGGGCCCGGTGGGCGAGGTGCTGCACCGGCCCCTGCACCCCTACACGCGCGGCCTGCTCGCCGCCCGGCCCCGGCTGGGCGCGGCCCGCCGCGAACGCCTGCAGACCATCCCCGGCCGCGTGCCGGAGCTGGTGGACCTGCCGCGCGGCTGCCCGTTTGCGGACCGGTGTGTGCATCGGGCCCCGGTCTGCGAGGCCTCCCCTGTGTCCCACACCGTGGCGCAGGGCCACGAGGTGGCCTGCGTGCGTTGGGCCGACCTGAGCCCGTGAGGATGCCGATGCCCCTGCTCGATGTGGCCCACCTCAGCCAACGCTACCGCCTGCCGCGCCAGTCGCTGTGGCAGCCGGCCGAGGAGGTGCGGGCGCTGGACGATGTGAGCCTGCGCATCGAGGCCGGCCGCAGCCTGGGCGTGGTGGGCGAGTCGGGCTCGGGCAAGTCCACGCTGGCGCGGCTGGTGATGGCGCTGGAGCGGCCGACGGCCGGCACGGTGAGGCTGCTGGGCCAGGATCTGCACCGCCTGAGGCCTGCCGAACTGCGCCGCGCGCGGCGCCACGTCCAGATGGTCTTTCAGGACCCCTATGGCTCGCTCGACCCGCGCCAGACGGTGGGCCGCATCGTGGCCGAACCGTTGACCGTGATGGACGAGGTGGGGGCCGATGAGCGCCGCGCGCGCGTGGCGCAGTCACTGGAGGCCGTGGGCCTGCGCGCGGGGGACATGGCCAAGTACCCGCACGAGTTCTCGGGCGGGCAGCGCCAGCGCATCGCGATCGCGCGCGCCTTGGTGACAAGGCCGCGGCTCATCGTGGCCGACGAGCCGGTCAGCGCGCTGGACGTGTCGGTGCAGGCCCAGGTGCTCAACCTGATGCGCGACCTGCAGCGCGACTTCGACGTGACCTACCTCTTCATCAGCCACGACCTGGCGGTGGTGGAGTATCTCTGCGACGAGGTGGTGGTGATGCAGCACGGCCGCATCGTGGAACAGGGCGAGGTGGCCGCGGTCTTCGATGCGCCGCAGGCCGCCTACACCCGCACGCTGCTGGCGGCGGTGCCCACGCTGTGAGGGGCGCCGGCGATTGCCCGGCTTGCGCATTCATGGTGGAATGGCAGCGCAGGTTTTCCTTCCCCGTCGTTCGAGGAGTGTCTCCATGAAGTGGCATCTTCGCCTCGTGGCCGCCCTGGCCCTGAGCGCCCTGGCGCTGGGCGCCTTGGCGCAATCACGCAAGGACAGCGTCGTGATCGGCATGACGCTGGAGCCGCCGGGCCTGGACCCGACGACCGCGCCGGCCGCAGCCATCGGCGAGATCGTCCACTACAACATCCTCGAAGGCCTCACCAAGGTCCAGATGGATGGCAAGGTCAGTCCGCTGCTGGCCGAAAGCTGGACGATCTCGCCGGATGGGCGCAGCTATGTCTTCAAGCTGCGGCGCGGCGTGAAGTTCCACGACGGCGAGGACTTCGACGCCTCGGACGTGAAGTTCAGCTTCGAGCGCGCCAAGGCCGAGGGCAGCACCAACAAGGCCAAGAAGGCGGTGTTCGACAACATCACGCGCATCGACACCCCCGATGCCTACACCGTCATCCTCACGCTGGACAAGGCCGACGGCACGATGCTTTTCCGCCTGGGCGAGAACACCGCGGTGATCCTCGATCCCAAGAGTGCGGCCACTACCAGCACCCGTCCGATCGGCACCGGCCCGTTCAAGTTCGACAACTGGGCCAAGGGCTCGGCCGTGACGATGAGCAAGTGGCCAGGCTATCGCGATGCCGCCAACGTGCGCCTGAACCGTGTGACCTTCCGCTTCATCAACGACCCGGCCGCCCAGGTGGCCGCGCTGCTGGCCGGCGATGTCGATGCCATCCCGCGCTTCCAGGCCACGCAAAGCGTCGGCCAGTTCCGCAACGACAAGCGTTTCAACGTCACGGTAGGCGGCACCGAAGGCAAGACCATCCTGAGCATCAACAACCGCCGCAAGCCCTTCGACGACGTGCGCGTGCGCCGCGCCGTGGCCCATGCCATCGACCGCAAGGCCCTGATCACCGGCGCGATGGACGGCTTCGGCACGCCGATCGGCAGCCACATGGTGCCCAGCGATGCCGGCTACGTGGACCTCACCGGCATGTACCCCTACAACCCCGAGCGGGCCCGATCGCTGCTGAAGGAAGCTGGTGTGAGTGGCCCCCTCAACGTCACCCTCACGCTGCCGCCGCCGGCCTATGCGCGGCGCGGCGGCGGGATCCTCGCCGCCCAGCTCGCCCAGGTGGGCATTCACGCCAAGATCGAGAACGTCGAATGGGCCCAGTGGCTCTCTGGCGCCTTCAAAGGCAATTTCGACCTGACCATCATCAGCCACGTCGAGCCGCTGGACATGGCCATCTACGCCAACCCCGACTACTACTTCGGCTACGACTCCAAGGCCTTCCGCGACCTGCTGGCCAAGTTCAACGAAACCACCCACGAGGCCGGCCGCCTGGCGGTGCTGGGCGACATGCAGCGCCTGCTGGCCACCGATGCGGTGAACGCCTTCCTGTTCCAGTTGCCGCACATCGCGGTGAGCCGCCGCGGCCTGCAGGGCATCTGGAGCAGCTCGCCCATCTTCGCCAACGACATGGGGGCGGTGCGCTGGCAATGAGGTCCGACACCCCCACAGCCCTGCACGAGTTCTCGGCCACCGAACTGCTGGCGGCTTACGCCCGTGGCACGCTTTCGCCCGTCGAAGTGACGCGCGCCATCATCGCCCACATCGAGCGCTGGGAGCCGCACCTGCAGGCCACCTATGCCTTCGATCCCGAAGCGGCGCTGACGATGGCCCGCGCCTCGGAGGCGCGCTGGCGCCGCGGCGAGGCCCTCGCACTCGACGGTGTGCCGGTGATGATCAAGGAGAACATCGCCACCCGCGGCGTGCCCACGCCCCTGGGCACGGCGGCCACCGAGCTGGTGCCGGCCGAAGAGGACGCCCCTCCGGCAGCGCGGCTGCGCGAGGCCGGCGCCGTCTTCCTGGGCAAGACCACCATGCCCGACTACGGCATGCTCTCCTCGGGCCTGTCGAGTTTCCACCCGCTCACCCGCAACCCCTGGGACCTGCGCAAGAACCCCGGGGGGTCGAGCGCCGGCGCGGGCGCCGGCGTGGCCGCCGGCTACGGCCCGCTGCACCTGGGCACCGACATCGGCGGCTCGGTGCGCCTGCCGGCAGGCTGGTGCGGCATCGTCACGCTCAAGCCCAGCCTGGGCCGCATCCCCATCGACCCGCCTTACCCGGCCCGCGTGGCCGGCCCGATGACCCGCACCGTGGCCGATGCCGCGCTGATGATGGGCCCCTTGAGCCGCCCCGATGCGCGCGACCACATGAGCCTGCCCTGGCAGGACATCGCCTGGCACGACCTCGAGCGCGACGTGGCCGGCCTGCGCATCGGCTTGCTGCTGGAGGCCGGCTGGGGCACGCCGGTGGCACCCGAAGTGCGCGAGGCCGTGGTGGCCGCGGCGCGCGCCTTCGAGGCGGCCGGGGCCATCGTCGAACCCATGGCGCCCTGGTGCCACCGCGGCATGATCGAAGGGGTGGACCGCTTCTGGCGCACGCGCTTCTGGGTCGAGCTGCGCAAGCTCGAACCCGAACGCCGCGAGCGCATCCTGCCCTTCATCCGCGCCTGGGCCGAGGGCGGGGCGGGCTGGAGCGGCGAAGACCTCTTCGAGGCCTACAGCCAGACCCTGGCCATCCGCAAGGCCACGGTCGATGCCACCCAGCCCTATGACTACGTGCTCTCGCCCACCGCGCCGATGGTGGCTTTCGATGCCGAGCTGCCCTGCCCGACCAACGACGTGACGCGGCCCTTCGACCACATCGCCTTCACGCTGGCCTACAACATGAGCGAACAGCCGGCCGCCTCGATCAACGCCGGCTACACCGCCGAGGGCCTGCCCATCGGCCTGCAGATCGCCGGCCGCCGCTTCGACGACCTGGGCGTGCTGAGAATGGCCCGCGCCTGGGAACGCCTGCGCCCGGCCCAGCGCCCCTGGCCCACGCCACCGGCTTGACGCCATGCAAGACCGCCGCGGCTGCCCGGTGAGCACCGCCAGTGATGCGGCGCTGGATCACCTCGAGCAAGCC
>NZ_JBKBVU010000062.1:0-16104 GCF_046289365.1 Caldimonas sp.
AGGTCACCGCGGCCGGGCCCGACGGCCGCCTGCAGCAGGTGCGGCTCTACGAGTTCGATGCCCGGGGACGCCTGGTGGGGCAGTTGCAGGCACAGTCGGCCACGGTGGACGAAGAGGGCCGGTGGATGATGTCCGGCGTGCAACGCAGCCGCTGGCAGCCCGACCCGGGTTCGCGCGACCTGGAGGTCTTCGAGGAGCGGCTGGACCGGTTCGAATGGCGCAGCACGCTCACGCGCAACGTCGTGGTGGCCGCGGTGCGGCCGCCCAGCGAGATGTCGGCGCTGGACCTGTTCCGCTACATGACCCACTTGGCCGACAACGAGCAGGCCGCGCAACGCTATGAGATCCAGTTCTGGAAGAAGGTGCTCTACCCGCTGGCCTGCCTGGTGATGGTGATGCTCGCGCTGCCTTTTGCCTACCTGCACAGCCGCTCGGGCGGGATCAGCCTCAAGGTCTTCGGCGGCATCATGCTGGGGATCAGCTTCGTGCTGCTCAACAACGTCTTCACCCACATCGGCCTGCTGCAGGACTGGACGCCATGGCTGGCGGCAGCCACGCCCAGCGCAGTGTATTTCCTGCTGTCGCTGCTGGCCTTCCACTGGCTGGTGCGTTATCGCTGAAGGCTCGACCATGACACGAATCGGCATCGTCCTCTTTGCCCACGGGGCGCGCGACCCGGCCTGGGCCCGCCCCTTCGAGGCCGTGCGCACGCGACTGGCCGAGCTGCAGCCGCGGGCGGCCGTCGCCCTGGCCTACCTCGAGTTCATGAGCCCCGACCTGCTGCAGGCCGGCCAGGCGGTGGTGGCCCAGGGCTGTACTGAAGTGCGCGTGGTGCCCCTTTTCCTCGGCGCCGGCGGCCACGTGCGCAAGGATCTGCCGCAGCTCATCGACGAACTGCGCCGGCGCCATCCGGATGTGCAATGGACCCTCGCACCGGCCGTGGGTGAGCACCCGGCGGTGGTCGAGGCGATGGCCCGCGTGGCGGCTGAAACGCCCGGGCCCTGAGCCCGGCACATGTCATGCGCCAGTGACATAATTCGAGACTTCTTCAGACGGTCTCGAAATATGAACCTGCACCAGTTCCGCTTCGTCCAAGAGGCCGTGCGGCGCAACCTCAATCTCACCGAGACCGCCAAGGCCCTCTACACCTCCCAGCCGGGCGTGTCCAAAGCCATCCTCGAACTGGAGGAGGAGCTCGGTGTGGACATCTTCGCCCGCCACGGCAAGCGTCTCAAGCGCATCACCGAGCCGGGCCAGGAAGTGCTCAAGTCCATCGAGATCATCATGCGCGAGGTGGGCAACCTCAAACGCATCGGCGAAGAATTCTCCAAGCAAGACGCCGGGACGCTGTCGATCGCCACCACCCACACCCAGGCGCGCTACGTCCTGCCCGCCCCGGTGGCGCAGTTGCGCAAGCGCTTTCCCAAGGTGAGTGTCAGCCTGCACCAGGGCACGCCCGAGCAGGTGGCGCAGATGCTGCTGCAGGAAACCGCCGAGGTGGGCCTGGCCACCGAGTCGCTGGCCGGTTTCGAGGAGCTGGTGACCCTGCCCTGTTACGAATGGACGCATGTGGTGGTGCTGCCGGCCCAGCACCGGCTGGCCGCTCAGGAGCGGCTCTCGCTCGACGATCTGGCCGGTGAACCACTGATCTCCTATCACCCCTCCTTCACCGGCCGCACCAAGATCGACCAGGCGTTCGCGCTGCGCCGGCTCAAGCCCAACATCGTGCTGGAGGCGATCGATTCCGACGTGATCAAGACTTACGTCCGCCTGGGCCTGGGTGTGGGCATCGTGGCCGAGATGGCCGTGCGTGACGACCCGACCTTCACCACCCCGGGTGGCGATCTGGTCTGGCGGCCGGCGGGTCATCTCTTCGGCCAGAACCTCGCTCGCATCGCTTTCAAGCGTGGCGCCTACCTGCGCAACTTCGTCTATGCCTTTGCCGAGCTGACCTCCGAGCGCTTGAACCGCAACCTCATCATGCGCGCGATGGGCGGCGAGTCCAGCTCCTACGACCTCTGAGTCTGCCCATGAACGCCGTTCCCCCACTCACCACCCGGCTGCCCAAGGTGGGCACCACCATCTTCACCGTGATGTCGGCCCTGGCCCAGGAGCATGGCGCCGTCAACCTCGGCCAGGGATTCCCGGACTTCGATTGCGACCCCCGGCTGCTCGATGCGGTGAACACCGCAATGCGCACGGGCCATAACCAGTACCCGCCGATGGCCGGCGTGCCCTCGCTGCGCGAGGCCGTTGCCGCCAAGATCCAGGCGCTGTACGGCCGCACCTACGACCCGGGCGCCGAGATCACCGTGACGGCTGGCGCCACCCAAGCCATTCTGACGGCCATCCTCGCCGTGGTCCATCCGGGCGACGAGGTCCTCGTGCTCGAGCCCTGCTACGACAGCTACGAACCCAACATCGAGCTGGCGGGCGGGAAAGCCGTCTTCGTGCCGCTGGGCCGCTCGGGCCAGGCTGGGGATTTCCGGCCCGACGTCAAGCGCATCGCGGCAGCCATCACGCCACGCACGCGGGCGCTCATCCTGAACACCCCGCACAACCCCAGCGCCACCGTGTGGACGGCCGAGGATATGCGCGCGCTGGCCGAGCTGCTGCGCCCGACCGACATCCTCGTGATCAGCGACGAGGTCTACGAGCACATGGTCTTCGACGGGCAGCAACACGAGAGCGTGGCCCGCCACCCGGGGCTGGCCGAACGCAGCTTCATCGTCTCGAGCTTCGGCAAAACCTACCATGTGACCGGTTGGAAGGTGGGTTACGTGGCCGCGCCGGCTGCCCTGATGGCCGAGTTTCGCAAGGTGCACCAGTTCAACGTGTTCACGGTGAACACCCCGATGCAGCATGCGCTGGCGGCCTACATGGCCGACCCCGCACCGTACCTCGAATTGCCCGCCTTCTACCAGCGCAAGCGCGATCTCTTCCGGGCCGGGCTGGCCGCTACCCGGCTGCGGCTGCTGCCCAGCCAGGGAAGCTACTTCCAATGCGTGGATTACAGCGCCGTCAGTGACCTCGATGAGCCGGCCTTCTGCCGCTGGCTCACCACCGAAGTGGGCGTGGCGGCGATCCCGCTGTCGGTGTTTTACAGCGACGGCACCGATCGCAAGCTCGCGCGCTTTTGCTTCGCCAAGCGCGACGAAACCCTGCACCACGCGCTGGAACGGCTGTCCCGGCTGTGAACACCCGAGGCCCGGCACGGGGCCGCCTGCTCAGCCGGTACGGTCTTTGTCCTCGGGATTGGGCGCCGGAAGTTCGAGGGGTTCGAACTCGATGAGACGGGAATCGTCCGGGCCCACCGGTCCCGAGGGAGCAGCCGGCGGCTGGGCCGCCTCGGCCGCGAGATCGAGGTGCACGTCGATGGACTCGCCCCGCCTCTCGGGGGGAACGCCGGCCCCGGCCGCCATCGACCCGCTGGGCTCCAGCCGGGTCGCGTAGGGATCCTGGGGTTCGTCCAGCGGCAGCAGCAGGTCGACGGCCTCGCCGGTGGACTCCAGTTGCACGCGCTCGCGCGCGATCCCGTAGAGCATCAGCAGCTCACGGTAGGCGGGCAGGTCGAACGGCTTGGAGCTTTCGTCGCCCCGCAACAAGGAGGCCTGCAGCACCTCGATGGCACGCACCGGGGTCTCCCACAACCCTTGCAAGCGTTCGATCACGGCCGGATAGTCCTCCAGCGACCGCCCGATGCCCAGGTCCTCGTCCCAGGACGGGACGTAGGCATTGAAGCGACGGTTGAACTCCTCGCGGACCTCCTCGTAGGCCATCCGATCGCCCCGGCGCTTGTGGATCTCCAGCAGCTTCATGTAGGGCAAGGGGCTGGGATCGCGATGCTCGCGCAGGTGACCGCGCAGCAGCTCGATGGCCGATTCATCCTGCCCGAGGACGATGAAGAACTCGGCCTGCTGCTCCAGGTCGATGAGCTCCTCCACTGCCACCTTCTCCTGGGCCCCTTCGCTCCCCGAGGCGGGCAGCACCGGCGCCGGCCTGGCAGGGGCTGCCGGCGCCTCGCGCACCACAGGCACCGATGGGGCCGATGGCGCCGGGCTGGGAGGGGCCACTGGCGGCGTCGCGACAGGGGGCGTCGCCGCAACCGGGGCCTCGACCGGCGCCGCTGCGCCCGCCGCCAGGTCGGCAGGCAAGCTGCCCGCCGCCGAGGGGCGCCACCACGCGCCGGCGCCACTGCCACGTTGTCGCGCGATCCAGACCAGGCCCGCGGCCAGCGCGAGGCTCAGCACCAGCAGCGCGTAGACCAGGGGGTTGGCATAGCGCTCAGCCTGCGCCTGCCGCAGGCTGGCCTGCAGTCCTTCGGGAGCCTGTCGTGTGGCCGCCGATTCCTGGCGCAATGCCTCCAGGCTCTGCTCCAACTGGCGCAGGCGCTCGGCTTCGAGTGCCGCCTGCTCGGGCGTGGTCCTCAGGGCCCGCCACAGCGCGGCTGCAGCTTGACGGTCCTCGGCGCGGGCCGGATCGGCCTGCCCCAGGGACATCGACAACTGCAGGCTGGGCGTGCTGAACAGTTCCGCATCGAGCGGGTCCAACCGCAGGCGCGGCTGCTCGACCGTGGCAGCGCGGGGGGCGGCCGGTCGAGCCGCTGGGCGCTGCGCTCGCGGCGGCGCGGCGCGGGCACCTTCCGGGCGGGACGCGCTGCGACGCGAAGCCTGGGCACGGGGCGATGCGGCCGGTGCCGACGCGTCGGAGGCTGCGGCTTGCGCCACTTCCGGGCCGACCTGCCGGGACGCGGCGGCCGTCGACGCCTTCTGCGACGGGGCGCGGTGAGACGACGGCGGCTGCGCGCCGGCTGCACTGGTCGGCGCCTGCGTCTCCGGTGGCGTACGCACCGTCGGTGGGTCGGCAAAGGCCACGAATTGCCGGGACAGTCGCGCCTTGCAGCCCACCGTGAGGTCCACGGTGATGATGGGCTCGTTCACCGGTGCCAGGGTGGTCACACGCGCCGTGCGTTGCGGCCCGGCAGAGGCCGGATCCCATTGCACACGCACCTGACTCGTCCCCAGCTGCACGTCGCCAAAACGCACCTCGGCCCGCAGGCATTCCGCATCGGCCTGTTCGTCGGGCTCGACACGTACTGCCACGGCGAAATCCAGCGGCAGGCCCAGCACGGCCTGGGACCCGGCCTGCCCGAACCCCAAGGCCTGGACGCCCCCGTGCAGCCCCAGCAGGGCCAGGCAACAGGCGGCAAGCGGCAGGCGTGGAATGCGGGCGGGGCGGCTCTTCATGCGATGGATGTCACGCAGGCCTGGAGACTCTAGCATGCCCGCCCCGCAGGTCCGCTGCGTGGTGCTCCGGATGACGACACCGCGCGCCCCTTCGGCCGGCCAGACGGGGCATCATCACAACGGGCCCGACCGGGATGGCGCGGCCGCCTCCCCGGGACGGCTCGTGCACAATGAATGCCCAGCCCCCAACCCCCCCAGCCGCCTGCGCGCGAGACCGCCATGCCCAGTGAACTCCTGACCGAACGCATCGACCGCACCCTGGTGCTCACGCTCAGCGACCCAGACACGCGCAATGCGCTGTCCGAGGAGATCACCGCCGCCGGGGTGGAGGCCCTCAACGTGGCCGAATCGTCCGACGAGGTGCGCAACGTGGTGATCACGGGGGCGGGCGGCGCGTTTTGCGCAGGCGGCCATCTGCAGCAACTGCAGCGCAACGCCCAGCTCGGCCCGGAGGTTCAGACGGCGCGGCTGGAGCGCTTCCACCGCTGGATCGAGGCGATCCGCACCTTCCCCAAACCGGTGATCGCTGCCGTGGAAGGCGTGGCAGCCGGGGGCGGCTGCTCGCTCGCCCTGGCGTGCGATCTCATCGTCGCCTCGCGCGAGGCCCGCTTCACGCTGGCCTACAACCGCATCGGGCTGTCTCCCGACGGCGGCGCCACCTGGCATCTGATGCAGATGCTGCCGCGGCCGGTGGTCACCGAGCTGCTGTGGCTGTGTGAGCCGGTGGCGGCCGAACGCCTGCACGGCTTCGGCCTTGTCAACCGGGTGACAGACAAGGGCCGCGCGCTGGCCGAAGCTCTGGCCCTGGCAGGCCGCCTGGCCGAGATGGCCCCCAACGCGCTGGCCAGTAGCAAGGAGCTGCTCAACCACTGGCCCTCGCGCACCCTGCCCCAGCAACTCGACGCCGAACGGGACAGCTTTGTCGACAACCTCCTGCACCCCAACGCCCGCGAAGGCATCGCCGCCTTCTTCGACAAGCGCCCTGCGCGCTTTCGCTGAACCTCGCACGAGCGCGATCAGGAGTCGGCGATGAAGCCGCGTCTGCCCCGGCGCCGGCGCATCTACCTAATGCGCCATGGTTCGGTCGACTACTTCCTGCCCGATGGCACCCCGGTGCCGCCGGACACCGTGCCGCTCAATGCCGCAGGCCGCAACCAGGCGGATGCCGCAGGCGCCCTCTTCGGCCAGGCGGGCGTGCGTTTCGACCGCGTCTGGGCCAGCGGCCTGCCGCGCACCGTCGAGACGGCCGAGCGCGTGCTCTCGGCCTGCGCGCAGCGCGTGCCGGTCGAGATCGACGAGGCCCTGCAGGAGATTCGCCCGGGCCGCCTGGCCGACATCCCGCGCGACCGCGTGCGCGAGGCCTTCCTGGGTGCTTTTCAGGGCGTGACCGATGAATCCGCACGCTTCCTCGGGGGCGAGTCGGTCGGGGAGATGCTCGACCGCATCCTGCCCGCGTTCCAGGCCGTGCTGGCCGACGCCTCCTGGGACCAATGCCTGCTGGTGTTGCATGGCGCCGTCAACCGCGGCCTGCTCTCGTATGCCCTGGCGGGCCGGCGCTGCTTCCTGGGCCGTCTGGAGCAGGCGCCGGCGTGCATCAACATCCTCGACGTCGGCGAAGACGACTTGGTCGTGCGCGCCATCAATCTGGCGCCCACGCAGTGGCTGCACGCCGACGAACGCCTGACCACGATGGAAAAGCTGCTCGCCCAGTACCTGCGACTGGATGCTGCCGTCGTGGACCGCGGCGTTCAGCGCGCGTAGCCCGGGTTGCGGCGGTCCAGCCGCCGCAGCAGCCCGGGCCAAGCCAGCGCGCCGGCGCCCTGCCCGCGCGTGACCTGACGGGCCTGCTGGGCCGACGTGCGGATGATCTCCGGATCGACCGTCACCAGCTCCCCGCCGCCGGCCTGCGCACGGACCTGGATCGCGCACACCGTCTCGAAGAGATACATCGCCAGGAAGGCGTCGGCCACCGTCGGCCCCACCGTCATAAGGCCATGGTTGCGCAGCATCAGGTAGGTGTGGTCGCCCAGATCATGCACGAGCCGTGGCTTTTCGTCGTCGCGCAAGGCCACGCCCTCGTAGTCGTGATAGCCCAGACTTGCGAGCACGAAGATCGACTGCTGCGACAGCGGCAGCACCCCGTGCTTCTGGGCCGACACCGCAATGCCGTTGAGGGTGTGCGTGTGCAGCACGCAGTGCGCATCGTGGCGTGCCGCATGGATGGCGCTGTGGATGGTGAAGCCTGCCGGGTTGATCTCGAACGGCGTGTCGTCGAGCTTGCGACCGGACAGGTCGATGCGCACCAGGCTGGATGCCGTGATCTCCTCGAACAGCAGACCATAAGGGTTGATGAGGAACTGATCCTCGGTGCCCGGCACGCGGGCCGTGATGTGGGTAAAGACGAGGTCGTCCCAGCCGAACAAGGCCACCAGCCGGTAGGCCGCGGCCAAGTCCACGCGGGTGCGCCACTCGGCTTCGCTCACACGGCCTTGGAGCGAAGGCAGATCGTCGATCGAGGGGCTCGTCACAGGGGTCGCAGCCATGGCTGGTCTCCGGGTTGTCAGGTAGATGGACAATAGGGGCAGCATCGACAGCCGTTCTGTCACGTCAGCGACAAAACATGCAGACCCCCATTCTTACAATCGCCGAACGCAACACCATCGAGTCCGGCCCTTGGTTTTCCAAGCTCTCTCCCGCCCTGCGCCAGGCCATCCTGTCCCGGGCCTCGGTGCGCCGTCTCGGCGATGGTGCACTGCTGTCCTCGCGCGGCGAACCGGCCAGCGAATGGATCGGCGTGGCCAAGGGAGCGGTGCGTGTGAGCTCGGTGTCGCTGTCGGGCAAGCAGGTCACGCTCACCTATGTGGAGCCGGGCGTGTGGTTCGGCGATATCGCCCTCTTCGACGGCCTGCCGCGCACACACGATGCACACGCGCATGGCGACACGACGTTGCTGGTGGTGCGCAAGCCCGACTTCAAAGAACTGCTGTCACAGCACGTGGAACTCTACGAGGCCTTGCTGCGACTGAACTGCCGGCGTCTGCGCCTGATGTTCAACATCGTCGAGGACCTCAACACCCTGCCGCTGGCCGCACGTCTGGCCAAGCAGCTCCTGCTGCTGGTGCGCACCTATGGCGTGCCCCAGGGCGAGCACGAGATCCGCATCGGCCTGCAGCTCGCCCAGGAGGATCTGGCCCAGTTGCTCGGAGCATCGCGACAGCGGGTCAACCAGGAACTCAAGGCCCTGGAACGCGAAGGCGCCGTGCGCATCGAGCCCACGCGGCTGATCGTGCTTTCGCGCGAGAAGCTGCTGGCCATCGCCGAACGCTAGCCGATCACGCCTCATCCGGTGGCCGGCTCGCATCGAATCTCGACAGGAACGCCTGATGGAAGCCAACACCGGAACCCGCCCCGTGGCCGAGCAGCACCGTTTCGACGTCGCTGCCCTCGAAGCCTACCTTCGCGCCCATCTGCCGGGTTTTGCCGGCCCCCTGAGCGTCGAGCAGTTCAAAGGCGGGCAGTCCAACCCCACCTATAAGCTCACCACGCCCTCGTGCCTCTACGTGATGCGCGCCAAGCCCGGGCCCGGGGCCAAGCTGCTGCCTTCGGCCCATGCGATCGAACGCGAGTTCACCGTGATGCGTGCACTGCACGGCACCGACGTGCCGGTGGCACGCATGCACGTGCTGTGCGACGACGAATCCGTCATCGGCAGGGCCTTCTACATCATGGAGTACGTCGAGGGCCGGGTGTTCTGGGACCAATCCCTGCCGGCCCTGTCCGCAGCCGAACGCGGCGCCATCTACGACGAGATGAACCGGGTGATCGCCGCGCTGCACAGCGTGGACTTCCTCGAGCGCGGGCTGGCCGACTACGGCAAACCGGGCAACTACTTCGAGCGCCAGATCGCCCGCTGGACCAAGCAATACCAGGCCTCCATCACCGAGCCGATCGAGGCGATGGACCGCCTCATCGAGTGGCTGCCGGCCCACATCCCCGACAGCGCTCGCGACGAATCCCAGGTGTCGATCGTGCACGGCGACTACCGTCTGGACAATCTCATCTTCCATCCGACCGAGCCGCGTGTGCTGGCGGTGCTGGACTGGGAACTGTCCACCATCGGTCACCCACTGGCCGACTTCAGTTACCACTGCATGTCCTGGCACATTCCGCCGGGTGCCTTCCGGGGCATCGGAGGCCTGGACCTGGCCGCGTTGGGCATTCCCAGCGAGAAGGACTACGTGCGCCGCTATTGCGAACGCACCGGGCGCACCGACCCCGACGCGGTGATGGCCGACTGGAACTTCTATCTGGCTTACAACCTGTTCCGCATCGCCGGCATCCTGCAAGGCATCGCCAAGCGGGTGGTCGACGGCACGGCATCGAGCGCACAGGCCCGGCAGGCGGCTGCCGGGGCCCGTCCTCTGGCGGAAATGGGCTGGCACTTCGCCACGCGCCGCTGAGCATCGACGACCCCCTGACGGAGACACCATGGACTTCGCTTACACCCCTAAGACCCAGGCCCTGCGCGAGAAGCTGCTGGCCTTCATGGATGAACACATCTATCCAGCCGAGCCCCGCTATGACGAGGAGCTGGCTGCCAACACCGCCGCTGGCAGGCGCTGGACGCCGTTGCAAGTCATCGAGGAGCTCAAGGTCAAGGCCCGGGCGGCCGGCCTGTGGAACCTGTTCCTGCCCGAAAGCGAATACGGTGCCGGCCTGCTCAACCAGGAATACGCGCCGCTGGCCGAGATCATGGGGCGGGTGCCCTGGGCTAGCGAGGTCTTCAACTGCTCGGCGCCCGACACCGGCAACATGGAAACCATCGTGCGCTACGGCACGCCCGAGCAAAAGAAACAGTGGCTCGAGCCGCTGCTCGACGGCAAGATCCGCAGCGCTTTTGCCATGACCGAACCGGCCGTGGCCTCTTCGGACGCCACCAACATCGAATCGCGCATCGAGCGCCAGGGCGACGAGTACGTCATCAACGGCCGCAAGTGGTGGACCTCGGGCGCCGGGGATCCCCGCTGCAAAATCTACATCTTCATGGGCAAAACCGACCCGACGGCGCCCAAGCACAGCCAGCAGTCGATGATCCTGGTGCCCGCCGACACCCCGGGAATCACGGTGCTGCGCCCCTTGCACGTGATGGGATACGACGACGCCCCCCACGGCCACATGGAAGTGCTGTTCGAGAACGTGCGTGTGCCGGCGAGCAACATCCTGCTCGGCGAGGGCCGCGGCTTCGAGATCGCCCAGGGTCGCCTGGGCCCCGGGCGCATCCACCACTGCATGCGCCTGATCGGCCTGGCCGAGCGTTCATTGGAACTCATGTGCAAGCGCGCCTCCTCGCGCGTGGCCTTCGGCAAGACCATCGCCCAGCAGACCGTCACCCAGGAGCGCATCGCCGAGGCCCGCTGCATGATCGAGCAAGCCCGCCTGCTGACGATGAAGGCCGCCTGGATGATGGACGTGGCCGGCAACAAGACGGCCAAGCTGGAGATTGCGATGATCAAGGTCGTCGCCCCCAGCATGGCCTGCAAAGTCATTGACTGGGCCATGCAGGTGCACGGTGGCGCGGGCATGTGCCAGGACTTCCCGCTGGCCAACTTCTACGCCCACGCCCGCACGCTGCGCTTTGCCGACGGCCCCGACGAGGTCCATCGCAACGCCATCGCCAAGTGGGAACTGGGCCGCCACGCCGCCTGAACACGCGCGGCGCCCCGGCATCGACGCCCGCCTTCGTGCGGGCGTTTTCTTGGGGACACTGCCACACGGCGGGCCCGGATCGGCTAGATTGGCGGCTCTTGCACGAACAATCATCCCAACCGACGGAGGTCTGTCCATGATCGAGGTGTATTCCTGGGCCACGCCCAACGGCCACAAGGTCCACATCATGCTCGAGGAGTGCGGGCTGCCCTATCGGGTCGTGGCCGTCGACATCGGCGCGGGCGACCAATTCAAGCCCGAGTTCCTGGCCATCAGCCCCAACAACAAGATCCCAGCGATCATCGACCCCGACGGGCCCGACGGCCGGCCCATCTCGCTTTTCGAATCGGGCGCCATCCTGTTGTACTTGGCCGGCAAGACCGGACGCTTTCTGCCCGCAGACACTCGCGGTAAGTACGAGGTGCTGCAGTGGCTCATGTTCCAGATGGGCGGCGTGGGCCCGATGCTGGGCCAGGCCCACCACTTCCGCCTTTACGCCCCCCAGAAAATCGACTATGCGATCGACCGCTACACCAACGAGGCCCGGCGCCTGTACGGCGTGATGGACAAGCGCCTGGCCAACAGCCGCTACATGGGAGGGCCCGAGTACAGCATCGCCGACATCGCGATCTTCCCCTGGCTGCGCTCATGGAAGAACCAGGGCATCGACTGGAACGACTATCCGCACCTGAAAGGCTGGTTCGATGAGATCTCTGCGCGACCAGCGGTGCAGCGCGGGGTGGAGGTGCTGGCCGACCGGCGCAAGCCCATCACCGACGAGCGCGCCCGCGAGGTGCTGTTCGGCACCGAGCAATACCGGCGTCACTGATCCACCCGCCGTGCGCCTTGCCGCCTGCCTGATCGCCGCCCTCCTGTCCTGGCCGGCCTTGGCCGCCCCCCAGACCGTCGTCGCTGCCGCCGGGGAGCCATCGCGTCCGCGTATCGGTCTGGTGCTCTCCGGGGGCGGCGCCCGTGGAGGGGCCCACATCGGGGTGCTGCGCGCACTGGAAGAGCTGCGCGTGCCGGTGGATCTCATCGTGGGCACCAGCGCAGGAGCCATCGTCGGTGCCGCCTATGCCAGCGGACTGCCACTGCCGGACATCGAGCAGGAGATGCAGGGCCTGAGCACCGGCAGTCTCTTTCGGGATCTGCGCCGCACCGACGAACCCTATCGACGCAAGCTCGACGACAGCACGAACTACATCGGCCCCGAAGTGGGCGTGCGTGCCGACGGGCTGGCCCTGCCCAAGGGGGCTGTCTCGGGCGTGTCGCTGGAGGCCGTGCTGCGCCGGCTCACCCGACGCCAAACGCAGGACGACTTCGACCACCTGCCCGTGCCCTACCGTGCCGTGGCCACCGACCTGGTGAGCGGCGAGATGGTCGTGCTGTCCCGCGGCAGTCTAGCCCAGGCTGCACGGGCCAGCATGGCCGTACCCGGGGCCGTGACACCCGTGGAGATCGACGGGCGGCTCCTGGTGGACGGCGGGCTCACCCGCAACCTGCCGGTGGACCTGGCACGGCAGCTCGGTGCCGACATCGTCATCGCCGTCAACGTGGGCACGCCGCTGCTGCGGCGTGAGGACATCTCGTCCATCCTGTCGGTGACCGAGCAGGTGATCGGCATCCTCACCCATGCGAACGTGAGGCAATCCCTGTCCGAGCTGAAGGAAAGCGACATCCTCATCACCCCGGACCTCGCCGACCTCAGTTCGGCCCATTTCGACCGCCTGTCCGAAGCGGTACAGCGGGGCGAATCCGCCGCACAGGCCGCACGCGAGCGCCTGTCCCGCCTGAGCCTGCCGCCGCCCGTCTACGAATCGCTGATGATCGCGCGCTTCCAGGGCGAGCGGCGCACCCCTGCCCGCATCGACGAGATCCGCGTGACCGGCACCGACAAGGTCAACCCGGCCGTCGTGCGTGCCGCCATGACCACCCGCGAGGGCGACGCCTTCGACAGCCGGCGCCTGGACGACGACATGAAGCGTATCTATGCCCGTGGCGACTTCGAGAGCGTGAACTACACGCTCGTCGAGGAGAACGGCCGCAGCGTGCTCGTCACCGAAGTCACCGAAAAGCCCTGGGGCCCCAACTACCTGCGCTTCGGACTGGCCCTATCGTCCGACTTCCGGGGCAATGCCTACTTCAACCTGCTGGGCACCCATCGCTGGAGCTGGCTGAACGAGCGGGGCGCCGAATGGCGCAACGACATCCAGGTGGGCCGCAACGACCTGGTGCGCAGCGAGTGGCACCAACCCCTTGACACCCGTCAGACGGTCTTCGCCTCGGTGCATGCCCTGCTGCAACGCGACCCGCTGGACATCTTCTCGAGCGGCGGCCGCAAGCGCCTGGTGCGTCTGCGCCGCACGCTCAGTGGCGCAGGTGCGGACCTCGGGCTCACGCTGGGCACTGCCGGTGAAGTGCGGCTGGGCCTGTTCCGCGGCCGGCTGCGCCTGAGCGATGACACCAACGTGCTGGCGGGGCTGATCGCACTGCCCCAGGCCCAGATGGGGGCGACCCGCCTGCAGCTCGGGCTGGACACGCTGGACAATTCTCGCTTCCCGCGCACAGGCTATGCCGCAGAGTTCTCCGTCTATGCCTCGCATCCCCGACTGGGGGCCAGCGACCGCTACACCAAGGCATATACCGCCGCCACCAAACCCCTGACCCTGGGTGTCCACACGGTGATGCTCTCGGGCTTCCTCGGACGCGCGCTGGGAGACCACGCCCTGCCCGACTACGAACTGTTCACCCTTGGCGGGTTCCAGCGTCTGTCGGGCTACCAGACGGGTGAACTCACCGGCACGGAAGTGGGTTACGGCCGCATCAACTACAACGTCCGTCTGACACAGGCCGACCTCTTCGACGGCGCCTACATCGGGCTCTCGCTCGAAGCCGGCCGCATCGGTGAGTCCGCCTTCGGTGCCAACCGGACCTCGCTGCGCCGAGGCGGGTCGATCTACTTCGCGTTCGACTCCCCGCTCGGCCCGGTGTACCTGGCCTACGGCCAGGCTGACGGAGGTCGGCGGGCCGCCTACTTCTTCCTGGGCCGGCCCTGAGCCTGCGCACGCCGCACCCGTGTGCGATGATTGGCGTCTCGCGAGCGATGACACAGCATGCGCAGCCTCTTCCATCTGGCCTACCACGTGCACGACCTTAACGCCGCACGCCGCTTCTACGGCGGTGTGCTGGGCTGCCGCGAAGGCCGCTCCACCGACACCTGGATCGATTTCGACTTCTTCGGGCACCAGATCTCGCTGCATCTGGGCGAGCCCTTTGCCACCACGAACACCGGGCGTGTCGGAGCGCATCTCGTGCCCATGCCGCACCTGGGTGTGGTGCTGGAGTTGCCTGACTGGCAGGCCCTGGCCGAGCGCCTGCGCGCTGCCGGCATCGAGTTCGTGCTCGAACCCCAGGTGCGCTTCGCGGGCGAGCCCGGCGAGCAGTGGACGATGTTCTTCCGCGACCCCTCGGGCAACCCGATCGAAGTCAAGGGCTTCCGCTCTTTCGACGCGGTCTACGACCACTGAATCGCGACGCACGCCACGTAGAATCCCGGCCATCTGCCCGTAGCTCAACTGGATAGAGCAGCTGCCTTCTAAGCAGCAGGTCGGGGGTTCGAGTCCCTCCGGGCAGGCCAACCCTTATCGATGGTGCGCCAGGAAGGCAGCGGCTGAAACGCTGCCCTTGCCTCCTCCCATGCCAGATGGAACGGGGACTCGCGCAGCAGCTCCGGCAGGAGATCGCCGAGCAAGGTGCCCGACCACGTATCAGCCACGCAGGCGATAAAGCGTTGCAGCGGCTTGCGGCCTGATCTCACCGATCCACAGATCCTGTGGACAGCCCTGTGAACACGCCGGGGATGCCCTGGACGAGCCCCGTATCCATCGGGCTTCCGGCTGGATTGCCTGAATTTTCAGCAAAGGACGGGCGCTCAGTGCGTACCCGCATCGGCGAACCGCGGCACAAGCGGCTCCTTGCGCGCGAAGGCGACCCGTTGAACAGTTCTCGAACAGTTGGACACCCCAAAGTGCCCGCTCACGCGTGAAGCTGCGTCGATTGGTCGGGGTGACACGATTCGAACGTGCGACCCACTGCTCCCAAAGCAGTTGCGCTACCAGGCTGCGCTACACCCCGAAGGCGCACATTGTAGTGCGCCGCCGGGGGCGGATGCTCACCCCACGACCTGGGCCCAGGCCTTCTCCAGGCGCTTGACCGACACCGGCTGGGGGGTGCGCAGTTCCTGCGCGAAGAGACTGACGCGCAATTCTTCGAGCAGCCAGCGGAACTCTTCGAGCCGGGCATCGCCTTGGCCCTTCAGTTCCGCCAGTCGCCGTTGATAGCGCTGCTCCAGCGGTTTGACTTCGGCCAGCCGCGCCGCATCGCGCGCCGGGTCCCCGCGCAGCTTGTCCAGCCGCATGACGATGGCCTTGAGGTAGCGCGGGAAATGCACCAACTGGGCGTAGGGCGTGACAGCCAGGAAGCGCTTGCCCATGAGCCGCTGCAATTGCCCGGCCAGGTCATCGGCCACCTCCTTGGGCGGCCTGCTGTCCTTGAGCTTGCGCAGGGCCGCCTGGTACTCGGCCAGGACCATGCCCGCCAGGCGCGCCACCTCCTGTGCAATGAGGTTCAGGCGGGGCCGCCCCTGCTCGATGCGGGCCCGGAACGCGGCCTCGTTCTGTGGCAAGGGGTCGTGCAGGAAGGCGCGGTCCAGCGCCACCTCGATGATCTGCTCGCGCAATTCGTCGGACGTGCCCAGGCTCATGTAGGCCACGGCCATCTTCTGCAGGTCCGGGATGTTCTTCTCCAGGTACTTTAAAGGCTCCCTGATTTGCAGGGCCACGAGGCGCCGCAGCCCCACTCGATGCCGGACCGCGGCCACCTCGGGCTCGTCGAAGACCTCGATCTCCACATGGCTGCCTTTGTCGATCAGCGCCGGGAAGCCCACCAGGCTTTGTGAGCCGCGCTGCAGCTCCATCAGCTCGGGCAACTCACCAAACGTCCAGTCGGTGTAGCGAGTCGATGCCACCACCGCCGGGGCGGGTGCCGCCGTGGCCTGGTCCGGCGCCCGCGCCACGGCCCGGGGGGATGCCACCGGCGCCGCCGCTGGGGCCGCCCCCAGTTTCAGCGCCGCCAGGGCATGAAAGGCCCCACG
>NZ_JBKBVU010000288.1:0-2795 GCF_046289365.1 Caldimonas sp.
CTTCGAAGAAGCCCGCGCCGTAGCGGGCGACGGCCTGCCGGTTCACGACGAACTCGCCCGGGGTGAGCATCGCCGGGACGGTGTCGGATTTAGCCAAGCCACCGCGCCGGTAAAACTCGCCCTGGTTTTGCTCCATGTAGTCGATCAGCTCTCGCTCCAGGTCTTTACCCCAGAGCAGCGGCTGGGACATCGCCTGCCGCCACGTTTGCTTGATGCGTTCGAGGTTCTGGCGCTCGTTGCCGGTCAGGGTCTTGCGGCTGATGAAGTCTTCCAGCGTGCGGCGATCCTGCTGCGCCTGCTTGCCGTAGTTGTCCATCGTCTTGCTGCGCATATCCAGACTGACCGATGCGCCGTAGTTCCACTGCAGCCAGCTCGTGTACTCGTTCATCCCCTGCAGGCCGAGGTCGATCATCTTGAGCGCCTCGAACGCTTCGCGGTTCTTCTTGGGCCTGCTCGGCTTGTCGTTGGGATCGGAGCCTGTGGAGCCGGTACCGCCCAACGAGGCAACGCGCCCACCGACCGCGAAGTGGGCGACGCCCCCAGCGACACTGTTTGCCAGACGCGAGAGCGCGCCGCTGCCGTACTTCTGCACCGCCGCCTTGCGGATCACGAAGGCCCCGGCATCCAGGGTGCGCGGCACGGTGTCGTGGTGGCCGGAGCCGGGCACCGAGCCACCGCTCATCCGGGGAAAGGCCGGAGCCACCGCGCCGCCGTCGGCAAACCGTCGTACACCGCCAACCAGACCGCCTGTGGCATTGGTTTCCACCTTGGTAACGTAGATGGTGTGGGTGCTGGAGGTGTTGCGCCCATTGAGGCTGTCGATTTCCGCGCGTACCGCACCGACGTTGCTGGCCACCTGATGCTGCGACTCGGTCTGGATGCGATCCAGCGCCTTGATCATCCCCTCGACATTGGTGATGGCCGCCTGCGCCTTCTCGGTCGCCACCTTCAGCTCGAACTGGGCGTTCTGATCGGCGTAGGTCTTGAGCTTGTCCAGTGCCTCTTTGGCCTTGGACACATCGGCATCGACCGGCAGCGTCTTGCCTTCCTTGAGAAGCTGCTCGTATTCCTTGAGCTTCTTCTCCGCTTCCTGCAGATCGGCCTGGATCTGCAGCAGGTATTCCTTCTCGGCCAGCGCCTTGTCCAGATCAGCGATGGCCTTGTCGAAGCGCGTGGTGTCGGCATCGAGCGTGACCTTCAGACCGTCCTTGAGCTTGGCGGTGATGTCGTCGATCTGGCGCGTGGTCTCGGCCAGCGTGCGCTGAATCTCATCGCGTGCGGTGATCGCCGAGCGTGCCGCCGTCTGGTGCGCCGCGCTTTCAGCATCCAGCGTCTGGTTGAGAATCTCCTCGGACTGGCGGATGCGGTCGATGGCGTCGGCCACGCCTTGCTTGCCCTGGGCGATCTGCAAATCCGCGTCCTTGGCCTTCTGCGCCAGTTCCGCGCGCAACTGATCGGCTTGGCGCATCAGGTCGGCTGCTTGCTGGTACTCCTGCCTGCGGTAGGCCTCGCGCGACTGCGCTTCCAGTTGCGTGACCTGCGACACCGCCTGCTCGGACTGCTTGCGCGCTTCCTCGCCGCGCTTGGCCTCGTTGGTTTGGCTGGTGGCCACCTGCGCGGCCATGTCCATCGCCTTCTGCGCGAGCTGGCGGGCAAGCTCCAATTCACCGTTGGCCAGCGCCCGGCGCGCCTGCTCCTGCATCTCGGCGATCTGGCGCTTGCGATCCTCGGTGGCCTCGTACTCTGTCATACCCTGACGGCGGATGTCGCGGATGCGCTCCTCCGTGGACATCGACAACTGGCGCTTGGCTTCCTCGATGCGCTGCACTTCCGCCAGATGCCGGTTGGCCTCGGCGTTGAGGGCGTCGATGTGCTGGCGGTACTCGGAGAGCGCCTGAGCCAGGGTCTGGCGCTTGGTGGCGAGGATGTCGTTCTCGACACGCTGCACGTTGGCCCGGCGCTCTTCCTCGGTCTGGCCTTGCCGGGCGGCGGCGTCCTTGCGCGCCTGCGTTTCCTGATCGATCAGGCCGAGCGTCTCGGTCGTGGCCTGACGGCGCAGGGTCGCCTGCTGCGTCAGCGCCTCGGTGAGCAGCTGCGTAGACTTGGTGATCCTGGCGGTTTCGGATTGCTGGGTACGCTCCAGTTCCGCCTTCTCCTGGTCGTAGCGGTTCTTCACCGCCTGCACCTGCTGGGCGAGGCTGGCCTCGACGATGGACGTCAGCCCCTTGTAGGCTTCGGCCATCTTGGCGGTGGCATCGTTGACCACGCCTTGGGCCTTGCCGACGGCCTGTTCGACCTCGCCCAGCCGGGACTTGAGCTTCTCCAGCGCGGCGTGCACCGCCTCGATGCCGCGCCCAATCGCTTCTTGCGTGCCCTGGCGCACGGCTTCGAGCCGCTTGGCGATCTCCTCGGCAGCGGTCGCAGCGGTGTTCATCGCGCCTTTGGCTGCGTTCGCGCCTTCGGTGGCGTCGGCGTACATCTCGGCGAAGATGCGATTCATCTCCGCGAGCCGCTGTTCGTGGCGCTTGGTGGCTTCGGCGATGGTGTCGGAGGTGAAGATGGCGGCGAACACCTCCCACTGGAAGCGCAGGTGCTCGATGCCCTTCATCAGCACCTCGACCATGAAGATGCCCGCCTTACGGACGATCTCGAATTTCTCTGACAGCCACGTCCCAATCTCCCAGCCGATGATGGCCGCGCCGAGCACCCCGAAAGCCACGCGTAGCTTGCCGACCGCGGCGATGGCGTTCGACACCGACATGTTGGCCGTTGCCCACACCGCCGCCGTGGTGCTG
>NZ_JBKBVU010000289.1:0-2792 GCF_046289365.1 Caldimonas sp.
CGTCCTCCAGCGCTTCGGCCAGATCGGCCTCGCTCATGACGCGCACATTGGGCGCCACGAACACCCGGTGCAGGAAGCTCGCCACCAGCGGCGCGTGCGGCGAGGCCAGCAAGCGCCAGGCGGGGTGGCGCTCGCGCAGGGTGGAGAGGGTGGCGTGGTCCATGGCCAGCACTCAGCTTGACGCCGCTGGCGTGAACAACGCGGCTTCGAAGGTGGCCCAGGCGGATTGGCGCAGGGTGGCGGCGGCGGTGCGCTTGACTGCAGCGTCGGTCACTGCATCGCCCAGCGCTTGCGCAAGCGCCTCTTGCTGGGCACGCAATGGCAGCGGCACCTTGAGCGCCTTGATGTCTTTGCCACCGATTGCGAAGTTGCCAACAGCCGTTCGCGCCGCTGCTTCTATCTGGCTTCGCACGGCAGGCACCTGAAGCAAACGCCAAAGAAACCTCGGCTCGATCCGGTCAAGATTGGGCCGAACCCGAATGATCTTGTCCGGAAAAATCATGTCGTTGATGTTTGCTTCGACGAGTGCCGACATACCGACATAGGCCAACGTGCCATTGGTGCGACACATCAGAATGTCACCGGCCTTGAGCGCGAACTGTTCGCGCAGGGCCGGTTCGTCCGAGATGAACTTGTGTTCTTCCAGATCAATTCGGCCCTTGGTGACGGCGCTGATTTTCAGTACGCGCAGTGATGTGGTTTTCTTGGACGGCCCTTTGGAGCAACCGTGACGAACCTCCAGCAAAGCATTGCCCAACGGCTCCATCGGCGTCTCCGATGATGTCGCACCGTTGCCGAGTGCGCCACGAAGGATGCCGTCGTGACTCCACCGCTCCACATCCTTGAAGCGCGCCACGAACACCGGCCTGTCCGGCAGGGGCGGTGGCGGAGCGACGCCAAGAGCGGTCTCGAAGGCTTGCCACCCGGACCGCTCGATGGCATCGGCTTCCTGCTCCAGTTGCGCGGCTCGGCTCAGGGCGGCGGTGTAGGCGGCCACCAGGGCGTCCTGTTCGTCGAGCGCGGGAACAGGTACCTCCAAGCTCAGAAAGCCTTCGGGCGTGACCCGTTTACGACCGCTGGTGCCCGATGCCTTGCTCTGCAGATCGGCCTTGAAGTGCTCAGCGCGCAGCAGGTGATTCAGGTAGGCGGCGCGCAGCTTGTCCGCCTTGGGCGTGAACACCGGGTACTCGCTGGTGACCACCGCCTTGGCGATGCTGTCCGGAATCAGGCCGACTGCACCGTTGCGGGCATCAATCTTGGAGAACACCAGATCACCGGGATAGGCGGCGAACATCGCGCCCTTGAATGCCTCGGCGCGCTCGCGCGGCAGCACCTCGCCGGAAAACTTGATGGTGATGGCTTGCCAGTCGCCCAGCGCGCCATCGACCTGCACCGCTTCGCGGCGTTCGGTGAGAACCTCACGCAATGGCAGCAGCGGATGGCCGCTGGCGCGGCCCGCCGACGTGCGGTTCTCGATCCAGCGTTCTATCTCCCTCCACCACCGGATCAGGCAGCGGAGGGCAGCGGAAAATTTGGCGTCGCCTCCGGCTGCGCGCCGCTGTCAACCCAGGCCTCGAACTCGCGGAACGCCCGCAGCAGTTCGGGCAGTTCGTTGGCCACGCCCTCGCCGGTTTCGCCCGTGGAGGTAATGCCCACGGTCTTGGGCGCGGCCACGAAAACCGGGTAGTCGAACAACTCGCGCACCCGCGCCCACAGCGCGGCGGTATGGGCGTCGTCGATGGCGCGGTAGTGGGCCTTCAGCTCCGACAGCAGCGCGTCGCTGCGCTTTTGCACCTTGGCCAGCGCGGCGGTGGCCTGCTTCTTCAGTTCAGCGGCAGTTTTCTTGTGTTCCTTTGCAACCTCGCCTTGCCAGACAGGCTTGCCTTGAAGGGTGGGCTTGGCCTGGCGCGGGTAAGCGGGCGCCTCCCCGCTTTGCCAAAGAGGCAGCGTGCGGCAGATGCCCAGAGCGGCCAGTTCATCCAGCAGGCGTTGCGCCTCGGCATCCTCGCCGGTCACGATGCGCGGCGCGTATGCCGCGTGCTGCGCACTGCGCTGCGCTGCGAATCCGGCATCGAGTTCGGCATGGGCTTGGGCCCACGCGGCTTCCCATTGCTGGGCCTCGGTCTCGGTGAATTTGCGCAGGAAGACCAACGAGGCCTTGACCGTGGCGTTGCTGGAACGGAAGGTTTCTTCCGGCAGGCTGACCACGGCCAGTAACTTGGCCTTGCCCTCCGCCCAGCGGCGCAGCCAAGCCAGCGAGGGATTGTTGAGATTGCCATCGGGCAGCACGATGCCCATGCGGCCGCCTGGCTTGAGCAGGTTCAGGCAGCGCTCGACGAAGATCAGTTCGGTGGGGCGGTTGTTCTTGGCCTTGCCGATTTCGAACAGATCGAGGATGGGCGTTTTCTCCTTGGCCGCTTGCAGCAGGCGGTTGTGGCTTTCTTCCCACGGCTCGCCATAGCCGCGTTCGCGGCAGCGCGTGAGATAGGCTTCGTCGTTGGGCACGCGGGTTTCATCGCTGCCGCCCACCTTTTGGTCGCTGCCCACGTTGGAGCCGAACGGCGGATTGGTCAGCACCAGATCGAAGCGACCGTTGAAGATGCCGTTGATGTCGAGCAGGCCATCGTGATAGTGGATGCCGCCGTGTCCGTCGCCGTGCATGATCATGGAAGGTCTGAACAACTCCGCCACTTTCGGGGAGAATCGGCCATCGGTTCAAGGGGGAGAGTTCGATGCAGCTGTCGTTCGGAGATGCCGAGGCGCTGGGAGGCCGCAAGCGCACGCGGCGCGAG
>NZ_JBKBVU010000063.1:0-16007 GCF_046289365.1 Caldimonas sp.
GACGAGGAAGTTGCGCCCGGTGGCCGTGGGCTCGAGTTTGGGGTGGTTGGGGTTGGCCGGGATGATCGCGCGGCCGCGCGCCACTTCGTCCCGCACGAACTCAGGCGTGATCACCTCCGGCAGTCGCGCCCCGAGCGGCTGGCCCCGCAGGCGGGCCTCGCGCTCGGCATCGGCCAGGTGCTCGCGCATCCACTCACGCCGGCCGTTCTCGCGGATCGCGACGAATTCCATCTCGGGCGTGACGATGCCGCGCCGTGCATAGTGCATCTGCGTGACGTTGCCCCCCGCGCGCGCGCGGCGGGGCTGGCGCTGCAAGCCGGCGGCCTGGGCGCGCAAGGCTTTCAAGCGCTCGTGAGCCTCGTCGCGCAGGCCGTCATCCACGGCCTGGGCGGTGCGGCCCTCATAGACCTGCGTATCGCCGCGCGCCTCGATCCAGGGTTGACGCAGGGCCGGTAGGCCGCGGCGCACGTCAATGACGGTCTGCGGATCGGTGTAAGGGCCCGAGGTGTCGTAGAGCGTGACCGTCTCGCCGTTGGTGAGCCGCACCTCGCGCATGGGCACCCGCACGCCGGGATGCAGCGCGCCCGGCATCCAGACCTTGCGGGATGCGGGAAACGGCTCGCGGGCCTGGGCGAGCAACTGCGAAAACTTGTCGGGGGCGTTCATCGAGGGGCTCCTTTCCGGTTCATGGGTGCTCCGGAAAGTGCCCCTGGGAGGAGGCCCGGACCCGCCTGGGCCAGGACACGAGGGACAGATTCAGCTCTTCTTCCGCCGGTATTAACCGGATCAAGTTCATCGGGTTTGGCGTCTCACGCCATCTCAGCACACGGTGCACCCCGGAGCGCGTTGCAGTTTAGGACCCGGCAGCCTCCCGCGTCAAGGCAATGGCGCCCCGTGGCTGGCTATAGTGGCCGCTACCGACATCCCGGACTTCCTGCCGCCGACCATGCGACTGCCGCTTGCGAGCAAGTTGTCGTTCCGCCAGTTGCTGCTGGTGGCCTTCCTGCTGATCACCGCGCTGCTCGGCGCGGTGTTGCTGCGTGGCCTGTACACGCTGGAGGAACTGGTCAACCAGACCCAGGCCGGTGCCCAGCGCGCCGTCGTGCTCAGCACCGAGACCCAGGCCCTGGGCGAGCGCCTGGCCGCGATGGAACGCTCGGCCCGCCAGTTCCTGGTGCTCGACGATCCGGCGCTGCTCGAGCGCTTCGAGCAGGCTGCGGCCGAGGCCGAGGCGGGCCTCGCACGCCTGGACGAGGAATTGGGCGCCCCCCAGGTGCCGGCGTGGCCGCAAGCCGTGGCCCGGGTGCGGCAGGCCTTGCAGGGGCCGCGGGACATGCTGGCGCTGCGTGAACGCACTGTGGGCGAGGCCTTCGCCGAACTGGCCGACCTGCACACGGCACGCGCCATCCAGGTGCGTGCCGCCAACGAGGCCCACAACCGTGCCGTCCAGGAGGCCCTGGACGGCAGCCGCGCCCTGCTGGCGCGCCAGGTGCTCGCCGCCATCGTGCTGGCCGTGGGCCTGGCGCTGGTGTTCGGCTTGTGGCTGGCCCGGCCGCTCAAGCGCCTGGAACGCGCGATCGTCCAGCTGGGGGAAAACCGGCTGGACGAGCCCATCGAGATCCGTGGCCCGGCCGACGTGCGCGAGGTCGGCCGCCGCCTGGACTGGCTGCGTCTGCGGCTGGCCGAACTCGACGCCGACAAGGCACGCTTCCTGCGGCAGGTGTCGCATGAACTGAAGACGCCGCTGGCGGCGATGCGCGAGGGCGTCTCCCTCATCGAGGACGGCGTGACCGGCGCGCTGACCGACAGCCAGCGCGAGGTGGTGGCGATCCTGCGCCAGAACACCCTGATGCTGCAGCAGCAGATCGAAGACCTGCTGCGCTTCAACGCCGCCGCGTTCGAGGCCCGGCGACTGCAACGCGAACCCACCGACCTGCGCGAACTGCTGCAGGCCCGCATCGAGGAGCAGCGCCTGCAGTGGCAGGCCCGACAGTTGCACATCGAGCTGTCAGGGCAGGTCCCGCCTGTGGCGGTGGACCGCGACAAGCTGGGCACGGCGTTTCGTAACCTTTTGTCCAACGCCATACGCTACAGCCCCGTCGGCGCTACGATTCGCATCTTGCTGGCGCAAGACGGCGACCGCATCTGCCTCGACATCCTCGACGAAGGCCCCGGCATCCGCGAGAGCGACCGCGCCAGGGTCTTCGAGCCCTTTTACCGCGGCGAGATCCAGCCCGCCGGCGCCGCCCGTGGCACCGGCATCGGCCTGTCGATCGTGCAGGAGTACGTGGCCGCCCATGGCGGGCGGGTCGAGGTCCTGCCCAATGCGCCTGGCGCCCACTTCCGCATCGAACTCATCCATGCTCCCTGAACGGCTTCGGACCCTGCCCGCATTCTTCGGTGTGCTCATGGCGGCCTGCGCGCCCCTGCCCCAGGTGACCGAGGTCCGCACGGTGTCGGTGCCCCTGCGCGTCGAAGTGCCCGTGGCCGTGCCGGTCGTCGAGCCGGCCGATGCCGTGGCGCGACGCTTCGCGGCTCATCATGACCGTGTGCGCCTGCTCTCGCCGGCCGAACTGCAGCAGGAGATCGCCCGCATCGGCGATCCTGCCGCCTCGCCGGCGGCCACAGTGGAACTGGCGCTGGCGCTGGGATACACCCGGCAGCCGGCGGATCTGGCGCGGGCCATCGGTCTGCTCGATGCCCTGCTGCGCTCGGCGGCTCCCGAGGCCGCACCGTGGCTGCCATGGGCCCGCCTGCTGCGCTCGCGTTACGCCGAGCAGCGCCGAGCCGAGGAAGCGGCTGAACGCCAGGCCCAGCAGTTGCGCGACACCCAGCGCCGGCTCGAGCAGGCCCAGCAGCAGCTCGAAGCCCTGAAGGCCATCGAGCGCAGCCTCACCCAGCGCCCCCCGATGACCACCCCGGGCGGTGCAGAGGCGCGCCCGTCGCCCTGAGAGCGCCGCCATGAGCCGGATTCTGCTCGTCGACGACGATCCCGACCTGTTGCGGTTGCTGTCGATGCGGCTGACGGCCGCCGGCTACCATGTGCAGGGGGTGGACAGCGCCGAAGCCGCGCTGGCCCAGCTGGCCATCGAGCGGCCCGACCTCGTGCTCAGCGACGTGCAACTGCCCGGCATGGACGGCCTGGCCCTGTTCGATGCCATCCGCGCACGCCATCCGGCGCTGCCGGTCATCCTGCTCACCGCCCACGGCACCATCCCCGATGCGGTCGAGGCCACGGCACGCGGGGTCTTCACCTACCTCACCAAGCCCTTCGACGGCAAGGTGCTGCTCGACCGTATCGCCCAGGCCCTGGCCCTGGCCGCTCCGGACCCGCGCGACCAGACCGCCCGCGAGCCCTGGCGCGAGGCGATCGTGAGCCGCTCTCCCTTGATGGCCGATCTGCTGTCCGAAGCCAAGCTCGTCGCGGCCTCGGACGCCAGCGTACTGATCCGCGGCCCCAGCGGCTCGGGCAAGGAGCTGCTGGCCCAGGCCATCCACAAGGCCAGCGCCCGGGCCGGCCGGCCGTTCATCGCGGTCAATTGCGGCGCGATCCCTGAAGCGCTGCTCGAATCCGAGCTCTTCGGCCATGTCAAAGGCGCCTTCACCGGCGCGGTGAACCACCACCGCGGGCTCTTCCAGGCCGCCGACGGCGGCACGCTCTTCCTCGACGAGATCGGCGACATGCCGCCGGCCCTGCAGGTGAAGCTGCTGCGCGTACTGCAAGAGCGCAGCGTGCGACCGGTCGGCGCCAGCCAGGCGGTCCCGGTGGACGTGCGCATCGTCTCGGCCACGCACCGCGATCTCGATGCCGCGCTGCTGGAGGGGCAGTTCCGCGAGGACCTCTATTACCGGCTCAACGTCGTCACCCTCACCCTGCCGCCGCTGGCCGAGCGCCGCGAGGACATCCCGCTGCTGGCGCAGCACTTCGTCGAGCGCCTGGCCCGCAAATACGGCAAACAGATCAACGGCTTCGCGCCCGAGGCCCTGAAAGCCCTGGCCACCGCCCCGTGGCCTGGCAATGTGCGCCAGTTGCTCAACGTGGTCGAGCAGGTCTGCGCGCTGTCGACCACCCCGCTCATCCCCCTGAGCCTGGTGCAGCGGGCCCTGCGCGTGCCCACGGTGGAGGTGCTCGGCTATGCCGAGGCGCGGCGTCGCTTCGAGCGCGACTACCTGGTGGGCCTGCTCAAGCTCACCGACGGTCACGTCGCCGATGCCGCGCGCCTGGCCGAACGCAACCGCACCGAGTTCTACCGCTTGCTCCGCAAGCACGGTCTGACGCCAGAGCTGTTCCGCAACGACGCGCCTGTCGCCACCGAGCGACAGGAAAAATCTCCCGACTGACAGGCACTTGGCCGATGCATCGGCAAATGCGTCGCCAGATGGCGACGCCGGCCCGGCGTTTGCCCCGGTTGTCGCCCTCTCAACATCAAGTATCACTTGAGTTTATTGATCTATCTATCTGTCAAATCACGTTTTTCTTCAATTGGCACATGGTTTGCATGACAGGGGCGACCGCCCGCAGCTTCGCGGGCTCCATGCGGAGTCTTCATGCCCATGCTGGATCCTTCCACCTTGGACACGGTCCTGCCCGTCACCCCTGAGGCCCCACGCGCTGCCACCGCCCCGCCGCTGGTGCGGGGCCACATGCCGGCCCGTCCCTGGCTGGGCCTGCGCGCCGGGCTGTCGCAGGCCTTGCGGCAGTTCTGGCAAAGGGCCTCGCTGGCGGCGGCTGCGCAGCCGTCCGCCCCCTGGGAACATGCCGCGGCGCGGCGCCGTCGCATCTTTCTCTGCAGCGTCCTGACCCTGACCGTCCTGGCCACGGGGTGGCTGGCCCTGGAACTCCCGACGGCGCCCGACACCGCGACGCAGGCAGTGCAAATCTTGCAGCTGAGCCTGTTCGCGCTGCTCTTCGCCTGGGTCTGCGCGGGCTTTGCCACCGCGCTGATGGGTTTCATCGTGCGGCTGCGCGGCGACCGGCATGCGCTGTCGGCCGCTGCGGTGCGACACCGCCCGCTGCCCGAGGACGCGCGCACTGCCCTGGTGATGCCGATCTGCAACGAACATGTGCCCACCGTCTTTGCCGGGCTGAGGGCGACCTGCGAGTCCTTGGCGGCCGTGGGCGCGCATCGCCATTTCGACCTCTACATCCTGTCCGACAGCGCCGATCCCCGGCTGTGGGAGGCCGAGCATGCCGCCTGGGGCCGGCTGCGGGCCGCGCTGGCAGCGTCGGGCATCACGATGCAGATCTATTACCGCCGGCGCAAGCTGCGCACCCGTCGCAAGGCGGGCAATGTGGCCGACTTTTGCCGCCGCTGGGGCCGCCGCTACCGCTACATGGTCGTGCTCGATGCCGACAGCGTGATGAGCGGCTCCTGCCTGACCGACCTGGTGCGCCTGATGGAGGCCCACCCGCGCGCGGGCATCATCCAGACCCTGCCCCAGGCCGTGGGTCAGACCACGCTGCATGCCCGGGCCCAGCAGTTCGCCTCGCGCGTCACCGGCCGTCTGTACACGCTGGGCATGCAGTACTGGCAACTTGGCGAATCGCACTACTGGGGGCACAACGCCATCATCCGGGTCGAGCCGTTCATGGCGCACTGCGGCCTGGCCGATGTCCCTGGCCACGGCCCGCTGGCCGGTGAGATCCTCTCGCACGACTTCATCGAGGCCGCCTTGATGCGCCGCGCCGGCTACCATGTCTGGCTGGTGTCGGACCTGGGCGGCAGCTACGAGCAGAACCCGCCCAACCTCGTCGAGGAATTGCAGCGCGACCGGCGCTGGTGCCAGGGCAACTTGCAGAACTTCCAGCTCATTGCCGAGCCCGGGCTTCACCCCGTGCATCGCGTGATGCTGGCCACCGGGGCCATGGCCTATGTCTCGGCTCCCCTGTGGTTGTCCTTCCTGGCGCTGGGAGTGGCCCACTGGCTGCACGCCGCCTCCGGCGACGCCGGCCTGCCGCCCCACCACCTGCTTGCGCTGTGGGGGGTGAGCTTCGCATTGCTGATGCTGCCGCGCGTGCTGGCGGTCGTGGCCGTGTGGCTGCGCGGCGAACAGCGGGACTTCGGCGGCATGCCCGCCTTGATCCGCAGCGCCTGTGCCGAGGCGGCGCTCTCGGTGGCCCAGGCCCCGGTGCGCATGGTGGCCCACACGGGGTTCGTGATCGCCGCCCTCACCGGTTGGCGCATCGGCTGGACCTCCCCGGCCCGCGAGGCGCTCACCCTGCGCTGGCGCGACGTCCTGCGCCGCTTCGGGCCGGCCGGCGCGCTGGCCGCGTGCACCGTGCTGGCCCTGGGCAGTGCCCACTTGAGCGCCCTGCCCTGGCTGCTGCCGGTGGCCCTGCCCTTGCTGCTGGCGGCCCCGCTGGCCGTGTGGACCAGCCGCTCGGGACGGCGGGCGGTCACGCTGATGATCCCCGAGGAGCGGTCGGCCCCCCGCGTGCTGCGCAGCGCCTGGCGCTACGCCCGCGACCCCGTGTTGCGTGTCGCCTGAGCCCCCCCCCGGCTCAGCGGGCCGGCTCCAGCCTCAGGGTGGGCCCCTGGGCCTGCGGCGGCGCCCACAGCGGGACGTAGTTCACCTTCGTCCAGCGTTCGAGGAAGTCGTGGTAGTGGCGTGACAGCACGATGCCGGACTGGCCGCTCGAGTGCATCACGCGCGAGCGCGACGGGTCGTGCACGTCGTACAGGGCGCGCAGGCTCGGCCCATGCTCGTTCAGGTAGCGCTCGCCGGTGGTGGCATCGGCACGCAGGCTCACCCGCGCCACGTTCACCGTGTAGGTGTCCCCGCCCACCGGCGCACGCAACTCGAACAGCGGCGCCAAAGCCTTGACACGGCTGAAGGGGCGGTGCTCGGCACGGGCCTGGTGGGCCTGCCCCCACTGCCAGCGGGCCGGATCGGGGCCCTGCAAGGCCTCCAATTCCGCCAAGGCCTTGTGGAAGGCCGCATCGACCTGGTCCTGGCAGCTTTCGGTCACCTGTGGCGTGCGCTTGTCGTCGCACCACCAGGCATCGTCGCGCGCCAGGATGCCCTCCACCGCGTCGCGGTAGTTGCGCGAGCCCACCATCGTGCGCTCCAGGAGCTCGGGGCCCACCTCGTCGGCCAGCAGCCCCTCGGTGAGATGGCGGCTCCAGGCCCAGAACACCAGCGGTTCGGGACGCTGCGCGGCCATCGTGCCATCGAACTGCGCCAGCAGCGCCTGCACGGGCGCTGCCAGCCGATGCGAGGACTGCGCACGGCGCAGGAACGGCATCAGCTTCACGGTGGCCAGCGACAGCTCGTCAGCCTGCATCTGCGCAAAGCTGTCCAGATCGTGCCGCTGCCGGGCCTGCAGCAGCGCCTCGATGCGCTCCTGACGGTAGGGCAGCGCCCATTCGCTGCCCAGGTAATGCGGATAGTCCGGTCCGTGGATGCGCTGGTTGGCCGTGGCGATCCAGCCGCGCGCAGGGTCCACCTCGCGCGGGGTCAGCGCCGGGTCGAGGTAGCCCACCCAGTCATAGCGGGCCTCCCATCCCGGCGCCGGCACCTGGCCCTTCAGGTCATGGTCGGGCCCGCGCAGTGGCACCCGACCGGCAGCCACCCAGCCGATGCGGCCCTCGCGGTCGGCCACCACCATGTTCTGCATCGGGGCGATGTTCAGCGCGGCGGCTTCGATGAACGACTGCACGCTGGACGCCCGGTTCATCGCCAGCGCCGCCTCCACCGAGGTGTTGGGCACGTCCAGCGCCGTCCAGCGCATCGCCAGTGCATAGCGGGGCGCCTCCCTGGGCCCCGTCAGACCGTCCGTGCCGGCCGAAGGCGCGTCCGAGATCACCGGGCCATGGCGTGTCGCGCGCACGGTGAGCTTCACCTCAGGCCGGCCGCGCACCCGGATGGTCTCCTCGTAAGTCTCGAAGCGCGCCCAGCCCTCGGGGGTGCGGTACAGGGCCGGGTCGTCGGCGTGGATCTCTTCGAGGTACAGATCCTGCACATCCGGCCCGGTGTTCGTGAAGCCCCAGGCGATATGCTCGTTCTGCCCCAGCACCACGACCGGCAGGCCCGGCATCGTGGCCCCGGCCACCTTGAAGCCCGGAGCCTCCAGCCGCGCGAAGTACCACAGGGCCGGCGCGCTGAGCTTCAGATGCGGGTCGTTGGCCAGCAGCGGGTGCCCCGTCTCGGAACGTTGCCCCGACACCACCCAATTGTTCGAGCCCAGGCCCTCGATGCCCGAGGGCGGCGCGGCGTTCAGGGCGTGTTGTCCGAGCTTGCCGTCCACCTTCAGGGACCGATACAAGGCAGCATAGTCGGCCAGCGGCAAGGGCTGCTCACCCGGGTACGGCGGCATCAGCTCTTGGATGCGCTGCACCGGCAGGCTCAGCGCCAGACGCATGCGGATCAGCTCGGCATTCCAGTTGGCGCCCAGATCCCAGGCCATCATCGTCGCCCAGGCCAGGGTGTCGGCAGGCTCCCACCGCCCCGGCTGCAGACCCAGCACCAGGAACTCCGGCGGGCGGGCATCCATGTGCTGCTCCACGAAGGCATTGATGCCCGCTGCGTAAGCCTCGATGACGCGGCGCGTCTCGCCCTGCACGGCCTCCCACTGCGCCTGCGCCGTGCGCCGCACCCCCAGGGCACGCAGGAAGCGGTCGGTCTCCAGTGCCGACTCCCCGAAGGCTTCAGCCAACTGGCCGCTGCCAATGCGGCGGTGGGTTTCCAGTTGCCACAGGCGGTCCTGGGCATGGACGAACCCCAGCGCGAACATCAGGTCCTCCACATTGTCGGCGCGCAGGGTCGGAATGCCGTGGGCATCGCGGCTGATGCTCACCGGGGCGGACAGTCCGGACACGCGCAACTCGCCCTCGGTCTGGGGCAGCACCAGCACCCGGTAAGTCCACACGGTCGCGATCAGTGCCACCACGAGCAGCAACATGGCCGCCAGCATCCCTCTGAGCCACTTCACGGTCTTGCCTCCTTCGGTCGATCGTTCCGGACGCGGCCCGGTCATCGCGGGGCCGCGGTGTGCAGTGTGGCACAGCCGTGCAGGCTCCCCTGGGGGCCCCGTTGCGCCCTGTTGCGCGCCGGTGCGGCGATGGGCCGCGGATGGATGCAGAATCCCGATGCATGAACATCATCATCCTGGACGACTATCAGGACGCCGTGCGCAAGCTGCGTTGCGCGGCCATGCTGGAGCCTTACCACGCGAAGGTCTTCACCAACACGGTCAAGGGCATCGGCCAGCTCTCGGTGCGGCTGCGCGATGCCGACGTGCTGGTCCTGATCCGGGAACGCACGCAATTCCCGCGGCAGTTGTTGGAAAAACTGCCCCGGCTCAAGCTGATCTCCCAGACCGGCCGGGTGGGCCCGCACATCGACATCGAAGCCTGCACCCGGCTGGGCATCGCCGTGGCCGAGGGCGTGGGCTCACCGGTGGCGCCGGCCGAGCTCACCTGGGCGCTGATCATGGCAGCCATGCGCCGGCTGCCCCAGTACATCGGCAATCTCAAGCACGGGGCCTGGCAGCAGTCGGGCCTGAAGGCCGCCTCCATGCCCCCCAACTTCGGGCTGGGCATGGTGCTCAAGGGCAAGACGCTGGGCGTGTGGGGCTACGGCAAGGTCGGCCAGCTCGTGGCCGGCTACGGCCGGGCCTTCGGCATGAAGGTGCTGGTGTGGGGCAGCGAGGCTTCACGCCAGCGCGCCCAGGCCGACGGCTTCGATGCCGCCTTCAGCCGTGAGGCCTTCTTCGAATCCAGCGACGTGCTCTCGCTGCACCTGCGCCTGGTGCCCGAGACCCGCGGCATCGTCAAGCTCGACGATCTGCTGCGCATGAAGCCCACGGCGCTGTTCGTCAATACCGCTCGGGCCGAGCTCGTGGAGGACAACGCCCTGGTCAGCGGTCTGAACAAGGGCCGCCCGGGCATGGCCGCCGTGGACGTCTACGAGACCGAACCCCCTCTGCCCGGGCATCCGCTGCTGCGCCTGGAAAATGCCGTGTGCACCCCGCACATCGGCTACGTCGAGCAAGACAGTTATGAGCTGTACTTCAGCGCGGCCTTCCAGAACGTCATCAACTTCATCCAGGGCCAGCCCACCAACCTGGTCAATCCCGATGCCTTGAAGGTCTTTCGCGGATGAGCCCGCCCCCTGCCCCGGGACCGCAGGCGCTGGGCTCGACCCGGCGTGTGCTGATGCTGGGCAACTTCGTCATCGGCTGCGGTGTGATGGTCGTGGGCGGCACACTCAACGACCTGGCACACTCCCTACAGGTCTCGGTGGCCGTGGCCGGCCAGCTCATCGCGATCGCCGCCGTCGTGATGGCGGTGGGGGCGCCAGCGCTGGCTGTGTGGGTCTCGGGCTGGGACCGCCGCCGCCTGCTGGTGGGCGCCCTGCTGTGGTATGCCGTCGGCCATGGCCTGTGCGCACTGATGCCCGATTACGGCCACCTGTGGCCGGTGCGGGCCCTGACGATGCTGGCCGCCGCCGTCTTCACCCCCCAGGCGGCGGCCGCGATCGGCCACATGGCCCCGCCGCCGCAGCGCGGGCGCAGCATCACCACCGTGTTCCTGGGTTGGGCCTTCGCCTCGGTGCTGGGCATGCCCCTGAACGCCTGGATCGGCGAAACCTACGGCTGGCGTGCCGCGATGGCCTTCGTGGCGGTGCTGTCGCTGGGGGCGGCCCTGCTCGTCCACCGCCGCATGCCGGCCGGGATCCAACCGCCGGGCCTGAGCCTGCGCGCCTGGCGGGGCGTGATCGCCAGCCCGGTGCTGATGGCCATGGTCGGCGTGACGGCCCTGGCCGGAGCCGGGCAGTTCACCGTCTTCTCCTACTTTGCCCCCTACTTCCGCGACGTGTTGCAGGCCACGCCGGGCCAGCTCGCGCTCATCTTCGGCTGGTTCGGCCTGTGGGGGCTGGCCGGCAACCTGGTGCTCTCGCGCACGGTGGACCGCATCGGGCCGCACCGGGCGGTGGCCTGGCTGGTTGGCCTGATCGTGCTGAGCATGGCCTTGTGGCCGCTGGGCCGTGGCTTGGGCCTGACGCTGCTGGTGCTGGTGCCCTGGGGCCTGAGCTGCATGGCCTCGAACTCGGCCCAGCAGGCCCGGCTCGGTCATGTGGCCCCGTTGCTCGCCCCGGCCCTGATGGCGCTGAACACCTCGGCGATCTACGTCGGGCAGGCGGTGGGGGCCGCCACCGGCGGTTGGCTGGTCGCCCGCTCAGGCTATGGCGGGTTGCACTGGGTGGGTCTGGTCATGGTGGTTGCCGCCCTGGGCCTGAGCCTGTGGGCGCAGCGGGCCTGCGCACGTGCGGCGCCCCTGCCCGGCGCCCACGGGTAGCCAGCAAGGCTCAGCCCAAGGCCGACTGCAGCAGCGCCGGCAGCGGGCCGATGGCTTTCAGCGCATCGGGCGACGCATCGGCCGCCACCTCGGTCCACGGCCAAGGATCGTGAAAGCGCACCTCGGTGCGCCCGTCGGGTCCGCGCACCACGTCGATCTGCAGGGGCAGTTCGATCTCGCGGCTGCCATCGTCCATCACCACCGGGGTGACGCCGCCGGACAAGCCCAACACCAACGTGGCCCCGGGCCGCTCGTGCGGGACCCGCTTGGCAAAGACGACCAGGCCGTGAGACGAGGCGGCTGCCTCGATCTTGGAAACCGTCTCCTCGACATCGTAGGGACTGACCAAGGCATGGCGGCCAGGGCGTTCGACGGCTTCTTCCGTCTTGCCGCGCGCCAGGGGAGAGCTCAGGGCGGCCATCACGACGGCCACACAACCGGTCATCCACAGACGCAGGGGTGCACGGCGTTGCAGGGAACGTGGCATGGACTCCTCCTTGCGATACGACATACGACCGGCGTGACGACCCGCAGGCGCAGGTGCGCACACACCTCTCGCGGGCATCCCAGGACCGGCATCGGCCGCCGTGTGGGCGGCGTGCCCGGGGCTCGGGCGGCCAGGCCGGTGGGGCCGCCCGCCCAGGGGATGCCCTGGACAACGACGCTGTTTTACAACGAATTGGAGGCGTCTGTGTGAATTTCTATTGACAGTTCGATATTTTTACAATTGGCTGCGAAAGCCGTCGGTCATCGATCAATCGTGCTTGGTGCCGAAGATCTTGTCCCCGGCATCGCCCAGGCCGGGGATGATGTAGCCGTGCTCGTTGAGATGGCTGTCGATCGCGGCCGTCCAGCAGCGCACGTCCGGATGGGCGGCATCCAGGGCCCGGACGCCTTCGGGGGCCGCCACCAGCACCAGGGCCCGGATGTCCTTGCAGCCTTTGCGCTTGAGCAGGTCGATCGTGGCGTTCATCGAGCCCGCCGTGGCCAGCATGGGGTCGATGATGAGGGCGGTGCGCGCCTCCAGGTTGCCCACGAAGTTCTCGAAATAATGCTCGGGCTGCAAGGTGTCGTGATTGCGCGAGAGCCCCACGACACTGATCTTCGCGTTGGGAACCATGTCGAGCACGCCGTCGAGCATGCCGATGCCCGCCCGCAGCACGGGCACGACCGTGACCTTCTTGCCCTTGATGCGATCCACCTCGGTGGGGCCGCTCCAGCACTGCAGCGTGACCTTCTCGAGCGGAAAGTCGGCGGTGGCCTCGTAGGCCAACAGTCGGGCCACCTCGGAGGTCAGCTCGCGGAACTTTTTGGTGGAGATGTCGGCCTCGCGCAGCAGGCCGATCTTGTGCTTGACGAGGGGGTGCTGGACTTCGATGACAGGCATGGGACTCACCGGGAAGAAGACTTCGGCCCGGCGGTGCCGCCGGGCCGGCATGCCCGCAGTGTAGCGAGCCCCGCCCGGCGGGCAGGCTCGGGGGCTCAGCGCCTCTGTCGCAGCGCCTCGTACAGGCAGATGCCGCTGGCCACCGACACGTTCAGGCTCTCGACGGCGCCGCGCATCGGGATCGAGACCAGTTCGTCGCAAGTCCTGCGGGTGAGCTGGCGCAGGCCCGGCCCCTCGGCCCCCAGCACCAGGGCCACCGGACCCTTCAGATCGACGTCATAGACGGTCCGTGGCGCCTCCCCGGCCGTCCCCACCACCCAGATGTGGCGCTCCTTGAGCTCGCCCAGCGTGCGCGCCAGGTTGGTCACCATGAAATAAGGCACCGTCTCGGCCGCGCCGCTGGCCACCTTGGCCACCGTGGCGTTCACACCCACGGCATGGTCCTTGGGGGCGATCACCGCATGGGCGCCGGCACCATCGGCCACCCGCAGACAGGCCCCGAGGTTGTGCGGATCGGTCACGCCGTCGAGCACGAGCAACAGGGGGGGGCCGTCCAGACCGTCGAGCAGATCGTCCAGCGAGCGCGCCATGGGCAGCGGCTGCACCCTGGCCACCACCCCCTGGTGCCGGTGCGTGCCGCACAGCCGTTGCAGCCGATCGTCATCGCTTTCGATCAGCCGCACCCCGGCTTCCTGGGCCCGGGCCAGGAACTGGCGCATGCGCTGGTCGCGCCGACCGGCATCGGCATGGATCTCGATGATGGATTGCGGCGCGGTCTTCAGGCGCACCGTCACGGCATGGAAGCCGAACAGAATCTTCGCAGGGCTCAAGGTCGGGACTTTCGTGGACAGCGGCTCCATGGTAGCCGCGCTGCGCGGCCGCACGTGCTCAGACGGCTTCGGCCGCCGGCATCAGGCGGCCGGCTTCGAGGCGGATCTGGCGGTCGCAGCGGGCGGCGATGCCGCGGTCGTGCGTGACGAGCACCAATGTGGTTCCGCGCTCGCGATTGAGGGTGAACATCAGTTCCATCACGGTCTCGCCGGTGGCGAAGTCCAAGCTGCCGGTGGGCTCGTCGGCCAGCAGCAGCTCGGGCTCGACGACAAAGGCGCGGGCCAGGGCCACGCGCTGCTGCTCGCCCCCCGAAAGCACCCGCGGATAGTGGCGCAGCCGCTCGCCCAGCCCCACGCGTTCGAGCATCGCCGTGGCGCGCTGGCGGGCATCGGGCCGGCCCTGCAGCTCCAGCGGCAGCATCACGTTTTCCAGCGCCGTCAGATTGGTCATGAGCTGGAAGCTCTGAAAAACGAAGCCGACCTTGGCCGCGCGCACCGCGGCGCGCCGGTCTTCGTCCAGGGTGAAAAGGTCCACACCGTCCAGACGGACCGTGCCTTCGCTGGGGGTGTCCAGGCCGGCGATGATGGACAGCAAGGTCGACTTGCCCGAGCCGGAAGCTCCGACGATGGCCACCGATTCCCTCGGGGCCAGTGCGAAATCGATATCGTGGAGAATCGTCAGCGTGCCGGTGGAGTCCGTCACCCGCTTGGTCAGACGCTCCACGGCGATGATGGGTTCAGTCATGATCGTGCGCTTGCCAGGACGCCGCCACTTTATCGCGGCCACCACATTCCTCGCCTTTGCCGGGTTATCGCACCCCGTCGCGGCCTGGGCCGATGCGCCCGCGCGTATCCTCGTGGTGGGCGACAGCATGTCCGCCGAATACGGCATCGCCCGCGGCAGCGGCTGGGTGGCGCTGCTCGAGCAGCGCCTGCGGCGCGAAGGCATCGCTGCCACCGTCGTCAATGCCAGCATCAGCGGCGACACCTCCGCCGGAGGCCGCTCGCGCCTGCCTGCGCTGCTGCGCCAGCACCAGCCCACGCATGTGGTGATCGAACTGGGCGGCAACGACGCCCTGCGCGGCCTGCCGCTGGAGTCCACCCAGCGCAACCTGGCCGAGATGACCCGGTTGTCGCGCCAGGCCGGCGCCCGCGTGCTGCTGGTGGGCATCCAGGTGCCGCCTAACTACGGCCGGACTTACACCGAAAGTTTCGCCGCGATCTTCGAGCAGGTGGCCTCCGACGAAAAAGTGCCCCTGGTGCCCTTCTTGCTGCGTGGTGTGGCCGATGTTCCGGAGGCTCCCCGCTTCTTCCAGCCCGACCGCATCCATCCGAACGAAGCGGCCCAGCCCCTGCTGCTGGACAATGTGTGGCCCGCCTTGCGCCGGCTGCTCAAGCCTTGAGGCGCCCGGGATGCCTGTCGTTCCCGTCTGCGCGGCCGACGCGATCGCGCGCCTGGACTGCTTCGATGCCATCATCGACGCTCGCTCACCGGCCGAGCATGCCCTGGATCACCTGCCCGGGGCACTGAACTGGCCCTCGCTGGACGACGAACAACGGCGCATCGTGGGCACCTGCTACAAGCAGGTCTCGGCCTTCGAGGCCCGCAAGATCGGGGCCGCCATGGTCGCCCGCAACATCGCCGCGCACATCGAGCGTGAGGTGATGGACAAGCCCAAGGACTGGGAGCCGCTGCTCTACTGCTGGCGCGGCGGCCAGCGCTCCGGGGCGCTGGCCCTGGTGCTGGGGCAGATCGGCTTTCGCGTGCATCTGCTGGAAGGCGGCTACAAGGCCTGGCGCCGGCAGGTGGTGCACGACCTCGAGGCCCTGCCCGCCCGCCATGCCTGGCGGGTGCTGTGCGGACGCACCGGCTCTGGCAAGAGCCGCCTGCTGCAGGCCCTGAAGGCCCAGGGGGCCCAGGTGCTGGACCTGGAGGCCCTGGCCGAGCATCGGGGTTCGGTGCTTGGCCTCCTGCCGGGGCGCCCCCAACCCTCTCAGAAGCAGTTCGAGACCCGCATCTGGCAGGCCCTGCGGGGGTTCGACCCGGGCCGGGTGGTCTATGTGGAAAGCGAGAGCCGCAAGATTGGGCAGTTGCAGGTGCCGCCCGCGTTGATCGAGTGCATCCGCGCCGCCCACTGTCTGAGCATCGACCTCGCCCTGCCCGAGCGCATTGCCTTGCTGATGGAGGACTACGACTTCTTCGTCCGCGACGTGGATGCCTTGTGCCGGCAGCTCGACCACCTGGCCGCCCTGCGGGGGCGGGCGACGGTGGATGGCTGGAAGCAGGCCGCGCGAGAAGGCCGCATGGCCGAGATGGTGGAGGCCCTGCTCGTGCAGCACTACGACCCGAACTACGAGGCCTCCACACAGCGCAATTTCGTGCGCCACGCGCAGGCCCGCCGGCTCGCACCCGCATCATCCTCGCACGAGGCCTTCATGGCCTTGGCCCGCGAGCTGATCGGTGGCGGCGACTCGCCCTGAAAACCACCC
>NZ_JBKBVU010000290.1:0-2785 GCF_046289365.1 Caldimonas sp.
GGATCTTGTAGGCGAGCCGGCTCTCCAGCCAGGTGCGGTGGTGATGCTTGGGCCGCTCCTCGAAGTACTCGTCCCACAGCGCCCAGAGGCTGTCCATCGGCAGGTGGGGCAACTGGGCGATGTGGGCGGCGACGGTGGTGCGGTCTGGGGGGCTTGCGTGTGCCGTCATGGGCGAACTCCTCGTGCGTGATCGGGGTTCGCATTCACGCGCTCGTGGCCGACGAAGCCAAGGCCAACCGTGTCGCTGTCGGTGACGGGGCCGCCGGGCGGCGGAAAGGGGCGAGCGCGCCGCCGCAGGAGGGCGCAGGCCAGTAGATCGACGATCTCTTGGTGCGCGTGCCGAGGCCGATCGGCGTCGGGCGCCAGGGAGAGGGGTTCGAGTTCGTGCATGGCAAGCGTTCCGAAGGGAAACGCTCGTCATGCTAGGAATCGAGGGACTTCGCGTAACGTGTTTGGGCGGGGATGCGCGGGCTGCCGCGCCCTGCCTCATCGCATCGGGTGCCGGCCCGTCGAGACGAACTGGTCGTCGCTGTCGAAACTCTCGCCGTCCTGCCATGACCGATCCCAAGGGCGAGGCTCAGCGCTTTCCAACAGCAGCAGGGTCAGGACGCGATCTCTCGAGGCATAGCTGTGCTTGAACTCGCGCAGCTTCATGTAGGGTGCCTCCTCCGGACACCAGACCGCGGCGGACATCTCGATGCCGTCCCACGCCTGCTCGACGCTGGCGTCGGCGGCGAGCGTGCCGGGTAACGGCTCTTGCGGATCGCCGGTGCGCCGGATGCGCGCCCGCGTCCTGACGGCCTTCTCGCTGCGCCATTCGTATTTCGCGTAGCCGTTGTCCCAGTAGACCAGGATCGCGCGCTGCGAGGTGGATTTGATGAAGCGGATGCACAGCGCCTCGATCGAGACCTGGAAGCGCTTGGCAATGCTGCTCAAGACGTGCAGATCGATGCGTCGGTTCGAGATCCACTCGCGCAGCAGATCGCCGGGCATCAGCAAACTGCTGGCGAAGTCGTCGGCCTCGCGCTCGATCAGGCGCATCGTCTCGTGGCCGGAGTGGACGCTGTTCTTGTCACAGTTGAAACGCGGCTGCCGGTCGCGATGCAGGATGAAGTGCCCGAGCTCGTGAGCGATGGTGAATCGCTGTCGCTCCGGACTGACGGTGCCGTTGTAGGCGATACCCCAGACCTCAGGGTCACCGGGATCCCGCGCCAGCATGCCCTCGAAGGCATCGTCGTTGAACTGCACCGGGGGACGAATTCCCCGAACCCCTTTGCCGTAGGGCGTGCTCGGCAGCATCTGCCGCACGACATCGAGATCGACGGCCTCGGGCACGTGCGCGCCGTACCACGCCCGCAGCCACTTGTGGACATGGCTCGCAGCCATCGAACCGGTGAGGTGGCGCGCGGCGCTCAAGCGTCAGTCCCCGCCTCGGCCCTTGTCGGGGAACATGATCTCGAGCGCCTGCCGGTAGCGCTTCTTCTCCTCTTCCGTCATCCCGGCATACGCGCGGAAGAAGGACACGTCCTCGGGACTGGCCTCGGGAACCGAGGACATGGGCTCGCCCATGATGTCTTCCATCGTCACGCCCAGCACCTTCGCCAGCGCCTGCACGCGCTCGGCCGAGGGGCGTTGCCCTTCCTTCATCTCCAGTTCCCAGATGTAGGCTTTGGTACAGCCCACTGCATCGGCGACTTGCTGCAAGGTCAACTTCTTCGCCTCGCGCAAGCGCCGCAGGCGTGATCCGAACGCCGAAGCCATGGCGATGTCCCGTCTCGATTCGACTGCCAGTGTCGGAAAATCAGACCGACAGTATAGCCGCGAGATACCAGTAAGCGCCAGCAGTGCCTCGATGTTTGACAAGCGGAAATGGGCGGAACACAATCGCGCCGTATCTCGCTGCTTTACTCTTGCGAGATCGCCGTTCGGTAACCCAGTCGCCGGCCCGCGAACCCGCCCCCTCGGTCCGCAGCCCTCGACACTCCTTCGGAAAGGACCGAGACGATGAAGAAGACCTTCGTCGACGTGCTGCTGGAACTGCCGGTGGACGCGACCCTCAGCGCCTTCCTGACCTCGCACGGCCTGCCCGTGGCCGCCGACTTCGACTGGGAGGATGCGCCGCAGACTTCGCAAGCGCTGGTGGAGGCCGTTCGCGCTTGGCCCGACATCCCGGCCCGTGACCGCCTGATCGGCAACCTCATGGCCAGCGTCCAGCTGGCCGATCCGGCCGGCAAGCAGGCGATGTTCCAGGCCGCGGCCGGGGACGGTACCGTGCTGCTGGGCCTGGTCGGATGCCGGAGCGACACCCACCGCTCCTTCTGGCTGTATGCCAACCATCCGGCACTCTTCGAGCGGGCCTGCGAGTTCGACTACCTGGAGCGCCACGGGTCGCAGGCCCAGCAGCACGACCTCGGCGTGAAGCGCCGACCGAACCCCTCGGATGCCGCACTGGTCGCGCTGCGCCAGGCCATCTCGGGCTTCTATCAGCGCGAACTGCAGTGCGGCGACGGCAGCGTGGCTTACCTGGTGGAACGCCGCCCCGGCGTGTTCCTGCTGACGGTGCACGTCAAGGACCTGGCCATGCTGCGCCTGGAGTTCGAGGGCGCCCATCTCACCCGTCGCGTCGGCAACCCGAACATTCACATGGTGCTGGAGTACGCGCTGGCCACCGGCGTCGTCCGGACGCTGGTTCGTGGCGGGGCGAAGTACCACCAGATGCTCGTGGACGCCTTCGCCGAGCACCTGCTGGGCGTCAAGGTGGACGCGCACCGCATCGAGCCGCCGA
>NZ_JBKBVU010000291.1:0-2770 GCF_046289365.1 Caldimonas sp.
TTGAGGGCCCGCAGGCGGGTTTTGGTGTGGGCGTCTAGGTCTGCCGCCGTGGCCCGGGCCGTGGCCTTGCCGCGCAGGCCCACGGCCGTGCGGCCCCGCCCCCCATCGGCGGGCACGCGCAGGCGCAGCGACACCTCGCCGCGCAGCACGGCGCGGGCGCTGTCGGTCAGCGACAGGGTGTTGAACTCGCCCTCGGCCACCACATGGCCCAAGGCCACGAGTTGGCGCAGCACCGAGCGCCACTGCGGCTCCGACAGGTCGGCGCCGATGCCAAAGGTGCTGAGCGCCTCGTGGCCGTACTGCTGCACCTTGGGCGTGCGCTGGCCTCGCAGCACGTCGATGAGATGCCCCGCCCCGAAGCTCCTGGGCCGGAAACGGTAGATGCATGACAGCGCCTTGCGCGCCGCCTCGGTCGCATCCCATGTCGCCGGCGGACTCAGGCAGTTGTCGCAGTTGCCGCAGGGCTCGCTGTCTTCGCCGAAGTAGCCCAGCAGCCGCACGCGCCGGCAGTCGTGCGCCTCGGCCAGGGCCAGCAAGGCGTCGAGCTTGGCACGTTGCACGCGCTTGAACTCCTCGGTGGCCGGGCTGTCGTCGATCATGCGGCGCTGGTTCACCACGTCGGCCAGGCCATAGGCCATCCAGGCCTGGGCGGGCTCGCCGTCGCGCCCGGCGCGGCCGGTCTCCTGGTAGTAGCTCTCGATGTTCTTGGGCAGGTCCAGGTGGGCCACGAAGCGCACATCGGGCTTGTCGATGCCCATGCCGAAGGCGATGGTGGCCACCATCACCAGGCCGTCCTCGCGCAAGAAGCGGTCCTGGTGCTGCTGGCGCACGGCCGCCTCGAGCCCGGCGTGGTAAGGCAGGGCCGGGATGCCCTCGGCGGTGAGCCAGGCGGCCGTCTCTTCCACCTTCTTGCGGCTTTGGCAGTAGACGATGCCGGCCTCGCCCGCATGCTCGGTGCGCAGGAAACGCAGGAGCTGCAGGCGCGGGTTGTCTTTCTCGACGATGTGGTAGCGGATGTTGGGCCGGTCGAAGCTGCTGATGAAGACCCGGGCGTCGTGCAACGCCAGGCGCGCCAGAATGTCGGCGCGGGTGTGCTCGTCGGCCGTGGCCGTCAGCGCGATGCGCGGCACGTCGGGGTAGCGCTCGTGCAGCACCGACAGCCCAAGGTACTCGGCACGGAAGTCGTGGCCCCATTGGCTCACGCAATGGGCCTCGTCGATGGCGAACAGGCTCAGCAGGCCGCGCTCGTGCAGCGAATCGAGCTGGGCCAGGAAGCGCGCAGTGGTCACGCGCTCGGGCGCGGCATACAGCAGCACGAGACGAGCGCTCATCATCTCGCGCTCGACCTGCTGGGTCTGCTCCAGGCTCAGCGTGGAATTCAGGAAGGCGGCGTGCACGCCGGCCTCCTCCAGCGCGCCGACCTGGTCATGCATCAGGGCGATCAGCGGGCTCACCACCACGGTGACACCGCAGCGGCGGCGATGGCGGGCGATGGCTGGCACCTGGTAACACAGGCTCTTGCCCCCGCCGGTGGGCATCAGCACCAGGGCGTCGCCGCCGGCCGTCACATGCTCGACGATCTCAGCCTGGCGGCCACGGAAGGCGGGGTAGCCAAAGACTTCCTGGAGGATGGACAGCGGGTCGCTGGGAGCAGTCACGGGACGGGCAGGAGCGGGGACGGGCCGGCGGGCAAGCCGCGATGCTACGCCAAGCCGGCGCCGCGAGCCCGGACGATCTGGGACAATGAAGACTTCGCCCATGTCCACGCCTGCCCATCGTTTCACGCCCGACGAGCGCCGCGCCAGTGCCTGGCTGGCGGCCATCTTCGCCCTGCGCATGCTGGGGCTCTTCCTCATCCTGGCGGTGTTCGCCGTGCATGCCCGCAGCCTGCCCGGGGCCGAGCAGGTCACGCTGGTGGGCCTGGCGATCGGCATTTACGGTCTCACGCAGGCGGCGCTGCAACTGCCCTTCGGCTGGGCCTCGGACCGCTTCGGCCGCAAACCGGTCATCGTCGCCGGGCTGCTGGTGTTTGCGCTGGGCTCGTTCGTCGCGGCCGCGGCCGAGGGCCTGACGGGCGTGATCGTCGGGCGGGCCCTGCAGGGCGCGGGCGCCGTGTCGGCCGCCGTTACCGCGCTGATCGCCGACAGCACGCGCGAGACCGTGCGCACCAAAGCCATGGCGATGGTGGGCGGCTCCATCGGCCTGGTGTTTGCGCTGTCGCTGGTGGCCGGGCCCTGGCTCTATGCGGCAATCGGCATGGACGGCCTGTTTGCGCTCACCGGCGCCCTGGCCCTGGCGGGCATCGCCGTGGTGCTGTGGCTGGTGCCGGCCGCGCCCCGGCATGCCGCGGCGCCGTCGTCGCTGCGCTGGACCGAGGTGGTGGCTCATCCCGAACTGCTGCGCCTGAACGGCGGCATCTTCGTGCTGCACCTGGTGCAGATGGCGATGTTCGTGGCCGTGCCCGTGGCCCTGGTCGAACACCTTGGGCTGCCGGTGCAGCGCCATGGCTGGGTCTATCTGCCCGTGGTGCTGGCGTCCTTCGTGCTGATGCTGCCGCCGTTGCTGTGGGGCGAACGCGCCGGCCGCGTGCGCGCCGTCTTCCTGGGCAGCGTGGCCTTGCTGGCGCTCACGCTGGCCGGCCTGGGCTGGTGGTGGCAGGTGCCGGCCGCGCTGGTGGGCCTGCTGCTGGCCTTCTTCGTGGGCTTCAACATCCTCGAAGCCTCGCTGCCCTCGCTGGTCTCGCGTGTGGCGCCGCCCTCGGCCAAGGGCC
>NZ_JBKBVU010000292.1:0-2768 GCF_046289365.1 Caldimonas sp.
AACAGGTCAGCGCCGGGCTGAGAGCGCCAGAAGGACGAGGGCTTGATGCGCGATGTGCTCATGGGCGCCATCATGCCGGCTCACGGGCTGCAAGGGGGAGGGAGGTTTCGAGAAGTGCCCAGCTGGGACATACAATCCACTTCGGCCACGGCCGGCCCCGTTTTGTTGCCTCGAGAACAACAATTCTGCCGGGTCGGCCGTGCGCCTCTCTCCCCTCAGTTGGGAGAAGAATCAATTTTTTCCAGTCAGCGCCGATGATGGAGCAGCTGCTGCGCGGTTTCATCCTCCATCCAGGGGAGGGGCCCCGCCAGGGGGCCTCACCACAGGCCGAACTGCACGTCCAGCGGCAAGCCGTGAATGCGGTAGCGCGCCGGCAGGGGCTCCAAGGGGCGCAGCATCACCAGCACCGACGCTGTGCGCGGTGACAGCGGGGAGACCCGGTCGGCCGGCAGACGCTCCACATGGGGCACGATTTCGGCCACCTCGGCCGCAGCGCGGTGCCCGTCGGCAAAACGCAGGGTGACGCGCCGGCCCGGCTGGGCGCGCCGCGCTTCGGCAGGGTCGAGGTAGGCCTGCACCTGGGGCGGGCCCGCCGACTGCAGCAGCACCGCCTCGGCGCCTGCCGGGTGCCACTCGCCGGCATGCACGTACACGCGGGCCACCTGAGCGTCGAAGGCGGCATGGACGACAGGGGCGACGACGGCGGCCTGGGCCGGCGGCGGGACGACGGCGTGCGCCTGGGCGGCCAGGGCTTCGCGGTGCTCGGCCAGCTCGCCGCGGGCGCGGTTGAGGTCGGCCTGGGCCTGCAGCGCCTGGGCCCGCGCGGCCTCGACCTCGGGTCGCGTGGCCGCCCCCTGGGCCTGCAGGGCCTCGATGCGGGCCAGGCGCTCCCGACGCAGCCGCCACTGCCGCTCGGCCAGGGCCACGGCCTCGCGCAACATGCGGTCGCGGGCCTGCCCCACCGGCAGCGGCATCGACGGCCTCTGGGACGCGGGGGCGGACACCGCCGATTCGCGCATCCGCAACACCGGCGCACCGGCCGCCAGGGCCTGCCCCGGCGCGGCCACGTACTCGATCAGGCCCCCTTGCGGCACGCGCACCACGCTTTGTTCGAGCACCACGCTGGCAGGCACCTGGGCGAACAGCAGGCCGCCCAGAAAGCGCGCGGCCAGGTACAACGGGGCGGCCAGCACCAGGGCCAGCAGCAGGTACCAGCGCCAGCGCGGCACCTGCCGCTTGGCCGCGGCGTAGCGCACGGCCAGGCCGCTGGGGTCCTGGCCGGCGCCGGGCGGTGCATCGAAGCGAATTTTCATGGCGGTGCGTCGAGATAGGTTTCCAGGGACTGCACCAGCCAGCCGCCATAGCGGGGATGGCCCGACAAGGCCTCGTGCCAGGCCTGCCACTGCGCCAGCGCCGCCGTGCGCCCGCGGTGGAAGTGGCTGTGGGCGGCATCGAGGGTCGGCTCGATGCTCCAGGCCAGCGAGACGGTGAGCCCCTCGGGGGCGGCGTCCAGGACCTGGCGGGCCCGTTGCAGAGCCCGTTGCGGGTGGGTGACGTAGACCATCGCCACCACCTCGTCCACGCCGGCCTCGCGCAGTCGCCGGCCCAGGCGGGCCTCGGTCAGCTCGCGGGGGTGGGTGGTCAGTACGATGGGCCAGTCCACGGTGCGGCGCACGGCCGACATCGTATCCAGCAGGTCGCGCGCCCAGCGACGCTGGTGCTGCGGTGGCAACTGACTGCGTTCGAGATCCAGGTGCACGGCGTCGAAGGGCAGCGCGCGCCAAGCCGCCAGCCGGGCCAGCAGTTCGCCACGATGCTGGGGCAGCACCCAGGTCGGCTCGCCCAGCAGCCACTCGGCACGCCATCCGCGCGCATGCAGGCGAGCCAGCAAGTCGAGCAGCCGCTGGTGCGCCGAGGGGTCGAGAGTCAGGCGCTCGAGTTGCGCCGCGTCGAACGACAGCAGCACTCGGCCGGTACCCGCGGGCAGACGGTCCAGCCGGGACGGGTCGTCCAGCAGCGCCTGGGCCTGCCAGACATACCAGCCCATCGGCCCGGCAGCCGGTGCCGGTGCGACCGCATCCGCGGCCAGCTCCTGTGACAACGCCGCCAGCGCCTGGGTCTCCAGGTTCTCGTCGGGCGCGGCGGCGGCGTCGCACTCGCCCGCCAGGGCCAACACCTGCACGTCGGCCAAGGCGGCACGCTCGCGCGCGTCCAGGTGGTCCACCAGTGCCTGGTACAGCGCATAACGTGCCTGCGCGGCCCGCTCGTACCCGTCCCCCTCCTGCAAGGCATGGGCCCGCAGGCTGGCCACGCGCGCGCCCTGCAGCGCTGCCTCGAGCCGCCGCGCATAGGTCGAGCGCTCTTGGCCGCGCAACTCCCGTTCGTCCAGGGCCTGCGCAATGGCCAGGCGCTGCTCCTGTTCGCGCAAGGCCACGAGGGCTTGGGCCTGCGCGGCCCGGCTGCGAGCCTGGGCCTGGCGGGCGTCGCGCCAGCGACGCCATTGCAGCGGCACGCTCAGGTCCACGCCGATCGCGGTGCCGTAGCCGGCTGGTCCTCCCAGGTCGCGGCTGAGGCCGTGCGACAGGCTCACACCGGCCTCGACGCCATCCCAGCGCAGGCGGCGGGCCTCCTGCTGCGCCGCCTGCCCCTCCAGCCGCGCCAGAGCCACCGGCAAGGCTTCGGCGGCGGCCCCGGCCAGCCTCTCGGGATCGAAGCACGAGGTGCTCCACTGCGGCCAAGGCACCGCCGGTGGCGCCTGCCCCTCCAAC
>NZ_JBKBVU010000293.1:0-2759 GCF_046289365.1 Caldimonas sp.
GGACAGATCGCCGGCCTCGGTGTCCACCAGTAAGGTGCGTTCGGCATCGAGCGTGCGGATCTGGGAGGTCTTGCCCACCCCGGGCGCACCGACGAGGGCGACCTTGGCGCAGCGTTTTTCGGCGAGTCTTTGATCGGCCGTCACGATTGGTAAAGGCATGGCTGGCTCCTCACTCGAATGAGACGACCGTGAAACGGCCAAAGGTGGGACGGAAGTCGCCCACGCCGATGAGTCGGCCTGCCATATCCAGGCTGTCCTTGATCCAGGCGCGGTCGAGGTACTCGGGCAGCACCACCATCAGATCGAACTCAGCACGCCAGCCCGCACGCATGGCAGGCCGCACCCGATTGACCCCTGCGCGTTGCACCACCACGCGGCGACGGTCTTCGTAATCCCAGCGGTCGGTCCCCAGGCTGGCCAGGTGGGTAAGCGAAACCACACCGGCCTTGGTGATGTCCTGCGCCGATTTGCGCGGACTCCTGGGGTCCTGCTTGAACTTGGCCGCGCCGATCAGCGCCTGACGCAGATACTCGCCGGGCATGCACAGCTGGCCTTGAGCATCGCGGTAGACGTAGCTCTCGATGTCATCGGTTTTTTTGGCAGCGCTGTTCTTGGCTGCCTTGGCCTTGGCGTCGACTGCCTCGCAGTTCCAGCGGTGGAACAACAAGTCCGCCACGCCTTCGATGGCCACGTGGACGCTGTACGGCGCCCCCATCAGGACCGCCGACTCGGCACCGTTGCCGAGGGCATCCTCGTTTCTCAAAAGGTTTTCCATCATCAAATCTCCAGAAATCAAAAAAATCCTTGCCACGCGATGCCACGCCACGGCATGCCACTCCACGGGGTTCCACGCCTCACCTTGGGTTGCTCCGGCCATGTCGCTGCTTGCCCCGCCATGCCATGGCAGTGCGCGCCGAGCCAAACCCAGCCTTGCGGGTACCTCGGTGTTCTGTCAGGGAGCGCGTGCTTTCGCGCGGATCACGACACCACTTCCGTCATCAGCAGGTCGGCCGTCGAGAGCGTGGCCAAGAGCGGGCTGTCGTCGGTGGCACCGGCAGCAAGCGCCAGGTCACGCAGCTCCTTCAGGGCGCGGTGGCGCCGGGTGTCGGCACTGATCTGGGCACCCAGAAGTGCCAGATGCGCATCGACGTCGGCCAGCGTGGCTTGGGCGAGCGGCTTGTAGATGACGCCCTCGTCATCCACCGACTCCAGTTCCACACCCGGTGGCGGCACGCTGATGGCTGGCGGCAGATGCGCCTGCAGGGCATCGGGAATGCCCGGTAGCGTGATCTGGGCGCGCTCGTTTTTGCTGGGGCGGCGCTTCAATTCGCGTCGGGCAATGTCGGTCAGGGCGTCCTCGGCCAGACGGGCGCCAATGCTCTGCACATCGCTCGGGTGCAGGGCGCAGACGACACGGGCAACCTCACGCGGGCGGGCATGGCCGATGACTTCGAAGGCGTTGCTGATTTCTGCGCGCACGGCTTCGCGCAGCAGGCTCATGACGGGATCACGCATGGCGAGCTCCTTTCCAGGCTTGGTCGAAACGGGTGATGAGGGGGACGGCCTGCGCGAGCCAGGCCGAGAGGTTCTGGTGCTGGTAGTGCGGCACGCAGTCGATGAGCGACTCCGGGTCGGTGTCGATTCGGCACAGCGATTCCAAGCCTTCGCGCAGCGCCAGCCACCGTTCGGTGGCAAGGGCGGACTCGGGAGAGACTTCCGGGCCGTGGTAGCGACCATCGGAGCCGAGCACCAGCGTGCGGTTTTGCTGGGCGATGCGTTTGGCTTCAGACGGGGTGGGTAGCGGCGGTTCTTCGGCCTTGATGACCTCGACCACGGCGCACTGCTCGATGCCGGAGAGGTGCTGGTCGGCGGCGACCTGATCGAAGATCTTCACGGCCGAGGGGCCGCAGACGCCAGCCTCCTTGATGCGCGCTTTCACCTCGCGGGCGATGGCGCGGATCTCCTCGGGCGTTTTGGTGAGGGCTGCGCGCTGGGTGTCGGCGGGCAAACGAGAGAGCTCGGCCGCTGCTGAGACTGAAATTTCGCCACCCTTGACTGCGGCCTGTAGCTCGTCAATGCCATGATCGAGCACTGCCCGTGCGTGCTGCACAGTACGTCGAGAGACCTTGAGGTGCTGAGCCGCCTCGTCCTGGGTAAATGCGCAAATTTGCGCATTTGCATCAGGCCTGCCATGAGGCAGTGTGGCCAAACGCGCTGCAATGATGGCGCGCTGCCCTTCACTCAGATGCCGACGATGCAGATTGAGCGAAACGACCAGACCGAAGGGGTCGCCGTCGTCGGCGCTGACCTGACGCACCAGGGGCTCCAGTCCCAGTTGCTCGCAAGCGCGCAGGCGGTGGCGACCGTCGATGACCTGGCCATCCAGAACGAGGATCGGTTCGCGCTGGCCGTGTGCGGCGATGTCCGCCACCAGGGCTGCGAAGGCCGCCTCATCCATGACCGGGAAGAGCTCGGCGGCTGGATGCAGGGGAAAGGCAGTGGTCATCACTTACCCTCCCCAGTCGTGTCCAGGCGGCGCAGCACAAACTTCGGCGCCTTGGGCGTGACGGTGCGCAGGGCCTCGAACGGCGCGCGCAGGGTCTGGGGCCAGGCTTTGAACTTGGCCTCGCTGACGCTGTACTTGACCTCTACGTATTCACGCGGGTCACCACCGGTGGCTTCGATCTTGGCCACCAGCTCGGCCAGGCCCTTGGGCTCCCACTTCACGTCTTTGCCGATCTCGACGGTAATGTCGAAGT
>NZ_JBKBVU010000064.1:0-15774 GCF_046289365.1 Caldimonas sp.
CGACGTTCGACGATCTGGTCCGTGGCAACGCCGCAGCCGCGCTCAGCGTGTGGCGCGACGGCGCGCCGGTGCTGCAGCGGGCGCACGGGTTGGATCGCGGCGGCAATCCGCTCTCGACCGCCACCCCGATGGTGATCGCCAGCGTGGGCAAGCTGGTCACCGCCCTCACGGTCGCCCGGCTGTCGGAGATCGGATCCATCGACATGGGTGGCGCGGTTCCCTGGCAGCAGCTCGGGCTCGATTATCTGGAGCACTTGTCGCCCTATGCCAGCGAGGAAGTGGATATCGAAATCCTGCCGGTCGAGTTGCGCGAACCGGGTGAGGACGACTGGGACACCGTGCGGCGCGTGTTCAGTTGGTTGGCCATCGGGCCGGCGGTGTCCAGTTTCATCGGCCCGTTCGTGTCGGGCGCGCTGATCGATCTGGCCGGCTTCCGCGCGGCCTTTGCCTTTCTGACCGTGTTGCGGTTGGCCACGCTGTGGTGGGCGCGCAGGGTGCCGCCGGCCGAAGGCCGCGGTGCGGCCAGCGGTGGCACGGCCTGGGCCGTGGGCGGCTTCGTCAGTGCCGGCGCCAGGACCTGGAAGCGGCCACGTCCTCCCGCGCGTGATCAGGGGCGGCGTCGCTGCCTCGCGGCGCGACTGAGGAAGCGCCCCACATCCACCGCATCGCGCAGGCCGCCCTCGACCGGGCACGGTTGACCCGTGATCCAGGCCGCCGTGATTTCTCCGGCCAGCAGCGACCAGGTGATCCCCCGCGAGCCCAGCCCGGTGCAGGCGTACAGCCCGGGCAGGCGCGGCAGGTGGCGGGGCTGGCCGGCGCGGTGGCCAAGGGCGGGCAGCGCGGCCAGGTCCGGCAAGGGGCCGATCAGCGGCAGGCGGTCGGGTGTCACGGCGCGCCAGCCGACCCGGCCTTCCAGCATGGCCGGATCGGCCGCCGGCGGCGCCACGCCCAGCCGCGCCAGCCGGGCCAGGTTGTGCTGGTGGTCGCTGGCGCGCACCGTGGGGTCGTCATCGCCGGGCTGACTGGTGGCGCCGCACAGCGACAGTCCCTCATGCGCGGGCAGCAGATAGCCGCCGGCGGCCACGGGCACACGCGGCAGCACCAGGCCGGGTAGGGTGGCCGGCAGTCGGGTGACCTGGCCGCGTACCCGCTGCAGGGGCCAGGCAAAGCCGGGGACCAGCGAGGCGGCCTCGAAGGCATTGGCCAGCACGACGACCTCGGCGCGGGCCGCCACGCGGCCGGCCGCATCGATCAGCGTCCAGCCGTCGGCCCGATGCTCCAGCGCGCGGATCTCCAGCATGCCGCGCCAGCGCACGGCCTCACCCGCCTCGGCCAACAGGGCCTGCACCAGGTCGGCCGGCCGCAGCCACCCTCCGCCCGGGAAGAACCAGGCCGGCCGACCCAGCGGCAGGCCGCTCCGGGCCTCGGCCTGGGCCGCTTCCAGGACCTGCACATAGTCGGGCGGCAGGCCCTGGCGGGCCAGCAGGGCCTGCATCGAGGCCGCCGGTGCGTCGTCGGCGCGCAGCAGGCCCTCGAAGCCGCCGACCAAGGGGTGGCGCTCGCGCAGCCGCAGCAGCCCCTGCTGCAGGCACAACGCGGCGGCACGGTGCAGCCGCGCGTGAGCTCCGTCATCGGGCAGAACGATGCCGTGGAAGAGCCCTGCGGGATTGCCGGAGGCGCCCTCGGCCGGTCGGGGGTGGCGGTCGATGAGTTCGCAACTCCAGCCCAGGGTGGCCAGCGCGTGGGCCACGCTGGCGCCGGCCAGCCCCGCCCCCAGCACCACCGCATGACGGTCACGAACCGGAGTCGGCATGTCGGCCGCAGGCGGCGGCGCCGAGTGCCGGGGGGCAAATCGCGCCACCGTCATCTCGCGTTTGCCGCCGAAGCCTGGCACACGTTCCACCTCGAAGCCCGCCAGCGACAGGCCATCGCGCACGGCGCGCGCAGCGCTCCAGGTGGCTGCGGTGGCCCCACTGGCGGCCAGGCGTCCCAGTCCGGCCATCAGCCGCTCGCTCCACATCTCGGGGTTGCGATCGGGAGCGAAGCCGTCGAGATAGAAGGCATCGGCGCGCAGCCGCAATTCGGGCAGCAGAGCCGCCGCTTCCCCGAAGGCCAGCGTGAGCCGCACCCGAGCGTCTTCGAAGTCCAGACGGTGCAGGTTCGGTGTGAGCGGCGGCCATTGCGCCAGCAGTCGCGCTGCCAGGTCGCCCAGCGGATGGCCGGCGAGCACGCGCGCCAGGTCGTCGCGGGTGAGGGGATGTTTCTCGATCGAGATGAAGTGCAGGCGTTCGCAGCGCTGGGCGTCGGCACGCCAGGCCGCCCAGGTGGCAAGGAAGTTGTTGCCCAGCCCGAAACCCGTCTCCACGATGGTGAAATCGGTGCGCCCGGCCCAGCGCCGCGGCAGGCCGTTGCCGTTCAGGAACACGTGGGCGGCCTGCGCCAGCGCGCCGGCGCGTGCGTGATAGACGTCGCCAAACGCCGGCGCAAACGGCACCCCATCACGGAGCTCGACGACGGCGGGCCGGATGGGTTGGGTGTTCATGCGCACGCAGTGTGTATCAAGAAAAAAGCCGGCCCCGGGCCGGCTCTTCATGCGGTCACGCGATGCTCAGACCCGCTTGCGGTATTCGTGCGTGCGGGTGTCGATTTCGATCTTGTCGCCCTGGTTCACGAAGATGGGCACCTGGATCTCGAAACCCGTGGCGATCTTGGCCGGCTTGAGCACCTTGCCGGAGGTGTCGCCCTTGACGGCCGGCTCGGTCCAGGTGACTTCGCGCACCACGGTGGTGGGCAGTTCCACCGAAATGGCCTTGCCTTCGTAGAACACCACCTCGACCTCCATGCCGTCTTCCAGGTAATGGATGGCATCGCCCATGTTCTCGGCCTCCACCTCGTACTGGTTGTACTCGGTGTCCATGAACACATACATCGGGTCCGCGAAGTAGGAGTAGGTGCACTCCTTCTTGTCGAGGATGATCTGGTCCATCTTGTCGTCGGCCTTGAAGACGACTTCGGTGCCGGAGTTGTTCAGCAGGTTCTTGAGCTTCATGCGCACGGTGGCGGCGTTGCGGCCACCGCGGCTGTATTCGGTCTTGAGCACGACCATCGGGTCCTTGCCCTGCATGATCACGTTGCCGGCGCGGATTTCCTGTGCAATCTTCATGGTGAATCCCTCTTGGGGGTCGGTCCTGGTCTCGGGTGGGAATCTTCGGGGTGCCAACACGGCCGGGTTCGAAGGGGCTGGCGCCTCTTGCCTCGTTCTTGGCCGATCGATCACGCGCAAGGCGTGGCACCCGGATACCGCAAAGCCCCCCATTCTACCCTGAGCGCGCCCTCAGAGTTTGTGCCAGATCCAGCAACTGGGTGCACAAGTCCACCTGCCCGGCCAGGGCCTCACACCAGCGCCCGGCATGGGCGCGCCAGGCGGTTGGCTCGGGCCAGGCCGACGGACGCAGCGAGCGCAGGTCGCCCGACAGCCCATTCCAGGCTCGCCACAACGCCCTCAGGGCTTGGGCGGTGTCGGGCGCCACACCTTCCAGGTAGCGGTCGAGGAAGGCCTCTAGCTTGGTGGCATGGGCCCCGTCGCCCTGAGGGTAGATGTGCCAGAGGAAGGGCCTGGCCGCCCACTGGGCCCGCACGAAGGAATCCTCGCCGCGCACGACGTTCAGGTCGCAGGCCCACAGCAGGTGGTCGAACTCCGTCTGGGTCAAGGGGGGCAGCCAGTGCAGACGCAGCGCTCCCACCCCCTCGGTGTCGCCCTCGCGCGGGCGGCGTCCCAGCAGGGCGGCGACTTGACGGGCGGCCTGTCCAGGCGTGACCAGCAGCAGCGTCGGGCGCTCGGCCAGGCCTTCGAGCCAGACGCTCAGGCGAGGGTTGTCGTAACAGAACAGCGAGACCACCCGTTCGTGCGCACGCGGGGTCAGCCCCTGCCGGGCCAGCCAGGCCAGGCCGTCGAAGGCCGCCCGGCGCGCCAGCAATCCCGGCTCGCGCAGCAAGCCGCCGGTGCGGGGGGTGAATCCCGGGTAGAAGAACCGCTTGACCAGCCCCACGCCGGGCGAGTGCCAGCGCGGCGAAGGCAGGCCATGACAACGCTCGACATAGTCCTCGGCGCTGAGGTACTCGAGGTTGATCCACACCGGCGGGGGGCTGCGCTTGGCCATGCACTCGATGTACGGGTCGGGCGGATCGCATCCGAAGGCCTCGACCACCACCTCGGCGGGCTCCACCGGGTCCCAGTGCTCGCGCCACGGGCGCACCTCGACGCCCTGACAGCCCTGCGGGGCCATCCAGCCCAGGGCGGTGGGGTCGTCGACCCACAACCGCACGACCTGCCCGCGGCCGGCCAAGTCGGCTGCCAGCCGCCAGCACACTCCGATGTCGCCATAGTTGTCGATGACCCGGCAAAAAAGATCCCAGCGCATACCCCGCATTGTGGCGGGCGGCACAATCGCGGCCATGAGTTCCGATGTGAGCGCCGATCAGAGCCCGAAGACGCCACCTGCTCCCGAACCGTCGGATGCGCAGCGCCAGCGCCTGCTGGCTGAAGTGGCCGCCCTGCCGGGGCTGCCCGGGGTCTACCGCTATTTCGACGCCCAGGGCACCGTGCTCTACGTGGGCAAGGCGCGCAACTTGAAGAAGCGGGTGTCCAGCTACTTCCAGAAGAACCATGGCGGCACGCGCATCGGCCACATGGTCTCGCGCATCGCGCGCCTGGAGACGACCGTGGTGCGCAGCGAGGCCGAGGCCCTGCTGCTCGAGAACAACCTCATCAAGACGCTGCACCCGCGGTTCAACATCCTGTTCCGCGACGACAAGAGCTACCCCTACCTGAAGATCGCCTCACACGCTTTTCCGCGCCTGGCGTACTACCGCGGGGCGGTGGACAAGAAGCACCGCTATTTCGGGCCCTATCCGAGCGCCTGGGCGGTGAAGGAGTCGATCCAGTGGCTGCAGAAGGTCTTCCGCCTGCGCACCTGCGAGGACACGGTATTCAACCACCGCACCCGGCCCTGCCTGCTCTATCAGATCAAGCGCTGCTCGGGCCCCTGCGTCGGCCTGATCAGCCCGCAGGACTACGCCCGCGACGTGGCCCATGCCGAGCGCTTCCTGCTGGGCGAGCAGCAGGAGGTGATGGACACCTTGCAGGCCCAGATGATGGCGCATGCGCAGAAGCTGGAGTTCGAGCAGGCGGCCGAGATCCGCAACCAGCTCGGGGCCTTGTCGCGCGTGCTGCATCAGCAGGCCGTGGACACCGGCAGCGACCGCGATGCCGACATCCTGGCCGTGAAGGTGCAGGGCGGGCGCGCCTGCGTGAACCTGGCGATGGTGCGCGGCGGCCGCCATCTGGGCGACCGGGCCTATTTCCCCACCCACGTCGACGAGGCGACGGGCGTGGCGGTGGACGAGGACGAGGTGCAGGAGGTTGGCGAACGCCCGTCGGTGGAGGCCCAGGTGCTGGAGGCCTTCATCGCCCAGCACTACCTGGACGGAGGCGTACCGCCCCTTCTCGTGGTAAGCCACCCGGTGGACAAGGCGCTGCTGGAGGCGCTGTCGGTACAGGCCGGCATGAGGATCAACGCCGTGCACCAGCCGCGCGAGCAGCGCCGCGCGTGGCTGGAGATGGCCGTCAAGGGCGCCGAGCTGGCGCTGGCGCGGCTGCTGGCCGAGGAGGGTTCGCAGCAGGCGCGCACCCGGGCGCTGGTGGAGGCACTGGACCTCAGCCCCGAGGATCTGGACCGCTTCCGCATCGAATGTTTCGACATCAGCCACACCGCCGGCGAGGCCACCCAGGCGGCCTGCGTGGTGTTCGAGAACCACAAGATGCAGAACGCCCAGTATCGGCGCTACAACATCGAGGGCATCACCCCCGGCGACGACTATGCCGCGATGCGCCAGGTGCTCACGCGCCGCTATGCCAAGCTGGCCGAAGCGGCGGGCAAGGGCGAGGCGCGGCTGCCCGACCTCGTGCTGGTCGACGGTGGGCGGGGCCAGGTGGCTATGGCGCGCGAGGTCTTCGAGGAACTGGGCCTGGACCTCGGGCTGATCGTGGGGGTCGAGAAAGGGGAGGGCCGCAAGGTGGGCCTGGAGGAACTCGTCTTTGCCGATGGGCGCGAGAAGATCGCTCTGGGACGGGATTCGGCGGCGCTGATGCTGGTGGCTCAGATCCGGGACGAGGCCCACCGCTTCGCCATCACCGGCATGCGCGCACGGCGTGCCTCGGTGCGCACGGGCGGATCCAAGCTCGAGGACATCCCCGGCGTGGGGCCCAAGAAGCGGGCTAGACTGCTGCAACGCTTCGGCGGCCTGCGCGGCGTGGCCCAGGCCAGCGTGGACGATCTGGCCACGGTGGACGGCATCTCGCGCGAACTGGCCGAAGAGATCTACAAGGCGCTGCATTGAAGCCGCCGTGACACCCGTCGCCAGGAGAAACTGCATGAGGCCTAGCCCACACCGCCGACCGCACCCGTGGACCGCAGCGCTGGCTGCCTGTGCCGCGCTGCTGGGGTGCTCCCCGTCGCCGAGGGTGCCGGCGCCCCCTGCGGCGCCGGCGGTGCCCGAGGCCCGTCCGGTGGACCCGGCCGCACCGGTGCCGGTGGAGACCCGCGCGCGCAACTGGGACGAATACCGGCTGCGTGCCGCGCGGCGCATCGTGTCGGCCAATGCACAAGGCGTCTACCTCGACCGGCCACCCGATGTGCTGTTGGCCATCCCTGTGCTGGCCATCGACCTCCACGCCGACGGCAGCGTGCGACGCATCGAGGTGCTGCGCTATCCCGGGCAGGCGCGCGACACCACCCAGATGGCCATCGATGCCGTGCGCCGTGCGGCGCCGTTCGGCAGCGTGGCGCATCTGCCACGCCCCTGGCGGCTGACCGAGACCTTTCTGTTCCGCGACGATCGGCGCTTCAAACCCCGCACGCTGGACTGAGCCACAATCGCGCCCATGTTCTTCAATCTCCCCACCCTGTTGACCTGGGCCCGCATCGTGGCCATTCCGCTCATCGTGGGGGTGTTCTACCTGCCCTCGCTGGACGTGGCCACGCGCAACCTGGCCGCCGCGGTGCTGTTCATCATCTTTGCGCTCACCGACTGGGCCGACGGCTGGCTGGCGCGCCGGCTCAACCAGACCTCGGCCTTCGGGGCCTTCCTCGACCCGGTGGCCGACAAGTTCCTGGTGTGCGCTTCCTTGCTGGTGCTGGTCGAACTGGACCGGGTGGGGGCGCTGATCGCGCTGGTCATCGTTGGCCGCGAGATCGCCATCTCGGCGCTGCGCGAGTGGATGGCCAGCATCGGGGCCTCGCGCAGCGTGGCCGTGCACATGCTGGGCAAGCTCAAGACAGGCACCCAGATGGTGGCCATCCCCTTCCTGCTCTATGACGGTGTGATCCTGCGCGTGATCGACACCCGGCTGTGGGGCACGGGCCTGATCTACGTGGCCGCGATCCTGACCATCTGGTCCATGGTCTACTACCTGCAGAAGGCGCTGCCCGAAATCCGCGCGAAGTCCCGATGACCCGCCCCGGCGAGGGCGCGTGGCTGCGGGCCATGCCCTGGATGTTCGTGCTCATCTGGAGCACGGGCTTCGTGGTGGCGCGCTTTGGCATGCCGCATGCGCCGCCGATGAGTTTCCTGGCTTGGCGATTTGCCTTCTCGGTGCTGGGTCTGGTGATCTGGGCCCGCTGGGCGGGCGCGCGTTGGCCCTCCACCCGTGCGCAATGGGGCCACCTGGCCGTGGTGGGCGTGCTGCTGCACGCCGGCTATCTTGGTGGCGTGTGGGCGGCCGTCAAGGCCGGCATGGGGGCGGGCCTGGTGGCGCTGATCGTGGGATTGCAGCCCGTGCTCACCGCCGTGTGGGTGAGCGCGGTCGACCGGCTCGGCGAAGGCCGTGTGAGCCCGCGTCAGTGGGCCGGCCTGGTCCTCGGGTTTGTGGGGCTCGTGATGGTAGTGTGGGACAAGCTCGGCCAGGGCGAGGTCGGCCCGGTGAGCCTGGCGCTGGCCTTGGGGGCGCTGCTGGCCATCACCGCGGGCACGCTCTACCAGAAGCGCCACGTGCAGGGCGGCGACCCGCGCACCGGCAATGCCGTGCAACTGATGGCTGCGCTGGCCGTGTCGGCGCCCTTGGCCTGGCTGGAAGCTGAGCCGATCGTGCTGCATCCGCACTTCATTGGCGCGATGGCCTGGTCGGTGCTGGTGCTCACCCTGGGCGGCAACTCGCTGATGTACCTGCTGATCCAGCGCGGTGCGGCCACGTCCTTCACGAGCCTGCTCTACCTCGTGCCGCCGTGCACCGCCTTGATGGCCTGGTGGCTCTTCGGCGAGACGCTCACCGTGCTGGCGCTGGCCGGCATGGCCGTCGTGGCCTGGGGGGTGTGGCTGGTCGTGCGCAGCCACGGCGGATCGGCGAGCCAGCGGGCCAGGTGATCCTGCAGCAGGCGCAGCCGCCAGGGCAGCGGGGCGCCGGGCGAGCGCGGCCGGGCCACCCAGTGCACGTCGGCGTCGAGCATGGCGTAGTCAGGCAGCACCTGCACGAGCCGGCCGTCGGCCAGGGCCTCGTGCACGTCCCACAGCGAGCGCAGCATCAGGCCGCGGCCGGCCAGCGCCCAGTCGCGCACCACCTCGCCTGAATTGCTCGACAGCGGCCCGCTCACGCGAACGGCCACCTCGATGGGGCGCCTGCGCCGGTCCAGCGCCGTCAGGCGCCAGGTGGCATAGCGGCTGTCGTGCTCACGCACCACGAGACAATGGTGCTGGGCCAGATCGGCCGGCTGCCGCGGTGTGCCGTGCCGGCGCAGGTAGTCGGGTGAGCCCACGACGATGCGCCGGTTGCCGGCCAGCCGGCGCAGCACCACGCCGGCCTCGGGCGGACGCCACAGCCACACGGCCGCATCGAAGCTGCCGGTGGCCAGGTCCGGCCATTGCTCCATCAGATGAAGCTGGACATCCACCGCGGGATACCGCGCCTGGAAATCGGCCAGCGCAGGGGCCACCCAGCGCCGTCCGAAGCCCAGGGTGCTGACCAGGCGGATGAGTCCGCGCGGTTCGCCCACACGCTCTTGCAGCTCCGATTCCAGCTCGGCCAGCCCGGCCTGCAGCTCGCGCGCCCGGGCACAGAACACTTCACCTTCGTCGGTGAGGGCCAGGCGGCGGGTGGTGCGGTGGAACAGCCGCAGGCCCAGGCGCGACTCCAGCGCCGCCAGCCGCTTGGTCACGGCGGGCGGTTCCATGTCCAGCGCACGCGCCGCGGCAGCCAGGCTGCCCTGGTCGGCCACGGCCAGCACCAGTTGCAGATCCCGGCGTTCGATCATCGGGGGGGCTCCATTCCTTCCATGATGGAAGGAATATCTTGCCAGATCATTGCTTGTCGAAGACCGAGGTCAGACCCAGAATCCTCCTCATCGACCCGCCGTCCCGGTGGGCTGTCGGACTGAAGGAGGATGGCATGAGCGTTTCGAACACCCCGGGCAAGCTGCGCATCGCAGCGATCGCCGGTGACGGCATCGGCAAGGAAGTGATGCCCGAGGGCCTGCGCGTGCTCGACGCCGCCGCACGCCGGTTCGGCATCGCGCTGGAGGTGGACGAGTTCGACTTTGCGAGCTGGGACTACTACGAGCGCCACGGCAAGATGCTGCCCGACGACTGGAAGGACCGCATCGGCGGGCACGACGCGATCTTCTTCGGTGCGGTGGGCTGGCCCCAGAAGATCCCCGACCACGTCTCGCTGTGGGGCTCGCTGCTGAAGTTCCGCCGGGAGTTCGACCAGTACATCAACCTGCGCCCGGCCCGGCTGATGCCCGGCATCCGCTCTCCGCTGGTGCGCCGCGACGGCCAGCCGCGCGCTGCCGGCGAGATCGACATGATGATCGTGCGCGAGAACACCGAAGGCGAATACTCCTCGGTGGGCGGGCGCATGTACGAAGGCACCGAGCGCGAGATCGTCATCCAGGAAACCGTGATGAGCCGCATCGGCGTGGACCGCGTGCTCAAGTTCGCCTTCGAGCTGGCGCAGTCGCGCCCGCGCCGCAGGCTGACCTCGGCCACCAAGTCCAACGGCATCGCCATCACGATGCCCTACTGGGACGAACGGGTCGAGGCCATGAGCAGGCAGTATCCCGGGGTGAGCGTGGACAAGTTCCACATCGACATCCTGACGGCCCATTTCGTGCAGCGGCCCGAGCATTTCGACGTGGTGGTGGCCAGCAACCTCTTTGGCGACATCCTGAGCGACCTGGGGCCCGCCTGCACCGGCACGATCGGCATTGCGCCTTCGGCCAACCTCAATCCGGAACGGCGCTTTCCCTCGCTGTTCGAGCCGGTGCACGGTTCGGCCCCGGACATTGCCGGGCGTCACATCGCCAATCCCATCGGGCAGATCTGGTCGGCCGCGATGATGCTCGATTTCCTCGGCCATCGGCCGGCGCACGATGCGATCCTGGCGGCCATCGAGCAGGTGCTCGAGCCTTCCAGCGGCGCACCGCGCACCCCTGACCTCGGGGGGACGGCCCGCACCCAGGACCTCGGCCGCGCGGTGGCACAGGCCCTCAGCGGGGGCTGACCGCACCGCGGGCGAAGGGCGCACAACCCCCTGTCAAGACGAGATTTCACGCGGATCTTTCACTCATGAAACAACGGCAAAGCGCATAGAATCCGCATCCGCCCTTGACACTGTCGAGGGCCGTGGCTGTAATGGTCGCGCAGCTTCGCCAGCCGCCCAATCCACCATCACAGCGTCATGCGCAATCGCGGCGCCGGGATTCATATCTTTTGTGTGAGACACCTTGAGAGGGGGTTTTCGTGAACAAGACTGAACTCATCGAGCACATCGCCAAGCAAGCCGACATCTCCAAGGCCGCTGCCAGCCGCGCCCTGGAGGCCATGATCGGCGGCGTGCGGACCACCCTGAAAAAGGGCGGCACCGTCTCGCTGGTGGGCTTTGGCACCTTTGCCGTGGGCAAGCGCGCCGCGCGCAGTGGCCGCAACCCGCGCACCGGTGCCACCATCAAGATCAAGGCGGCCAAGGTGCCGAAGTTCCGTCCGGGCAAAGCCCTGAAGGACGCGCTGAACTGACCGGCGCGTCGGCCCGGGTGCTTAGCTCAGCGGGTAGAGCGGCGCCCTTACAAGGCGTAGGTCGGGGGTTCGAACCCCTCAGCACCCACCACGGGCCCTGCGTTGCCACTGCGGGGCTGCGCTAAAATGCGCGGCTTGCGTGCCGTGACATCCTGATGCGCGGCCCCGGACCCACCGACAGGACTCCAAGGCGAACCGCGGTTCGCCTTTGTTGTCTTTGAAGGCGGTTCATCCTTTGGCGGCCGGCCTGCCGCCCACTCAAGAGGTCTGTCCGATGTTCGACGCCATCCGCAACAACTCGCGCATCCTGTTTCTGGTGTTGTTGCTGCTGATCATCCCGTCCTTCGTCTTCTTCGGGCTGGACGGCTACACGCAATTCCGCGAGGGTCGCCAGGTCGTGGCCCATGTGGGCAACCTGGAGATCACACAGGCCGAGCTCGATGAAGCGCATCGCCGCTCGATCGAGCGTGTGCGTCAGCAAATGCCCGGCGTGGACATCGCGATGCTCGACACCCCTGCGATGAAGCAGAGCACCCTGGACTCGCTGGTGCGCGAGCGTGTGCTGGCCCTGGCCGCCGACAAGCAGCATCTGGTCACGGGTGACGAGCGGGTGCGCCGCATCTTCCGGACCGATCCTCAGTTCGAGTTCCTGCGCCGGCCCGACGGCACGGTGAACCAGGACATCCTGAGTGCCCAGGGCATGAGTTCTGAGCAGTTCGCCGAGAGCCTGCGCCGCGACCTCTCGCTGCGCCAGGTGATGGGCCCTGTGGCCGGCAGCGCCGTGGCCGGACGCACCGTGCGTGACCAGGCCCTCGATGCCTTCTTGCAGTCGCGCGAGGTGCAGTGGAAGCTCTTTGCCGCCAAGGACTTCACCGGGCGCGTCGAGCCCACCGACGAGGAGCTGACTGCTTACTACAACGACCCGGCCCATGCCTCGCAGTTCCAGTCGCGTGAGCAGGCCTCGGTCGAATACCTTGTGCTCGACATCGAATCGGTCAAGAAAGGGCTGAACATCTCGACCGATGACCTGCGCAAGTACTACGAGCAAAACGCCTCGCGCTACGCCACGCCCGAAGAGCGTCGCGCCAGTCACATCCTCATCCAGGCCGAGGCCGGCCAGCGCGAGCAGGCCCGCGCCAAGGCCCAGCAACTGCTCGACCAGCTCAAGGCCCGGCCCGAAGCTTTCGCCGAGCTGGCGCGCCAGCATTCCCAGGACCCGGGTTCGGCCGCGCAGGGGGGCGACCTCGGCTTCTTCGGCCGCGGCGCCATGGTCAAGCCCTTCGAGGACGCCGTCTACGCGCTCAAGCCCGGCCAGATCAGCGATCTGGTCGAGACGGACTTCGGCATCCACATCATCCGCCTGACCGAGGTGCGTGGCGGAGAGCGCAAGCCGTTCGAGGCCGTGCGTGCCGAGATCGAGGACGCCGTGCGCAGCCAGCTCGCGCAGACCCGCTTCGCCGAGGTGGCCGAGCAGTTCAGCAACCTGGTCTACGAACAGCCCGACAGCCTCCAGCCTGCGGCCGACGCACTGGGGCTGCAGGTGCGCAAGGCCGAGCGTGTCGAGCGCCAGCCCGCCAGCGGCGCCGAAGGTCCGCTGGCCAATGCCCGCCTGCTCGAAGCCCTGTTCAGTGCCGACAGCATCGCGGGCAAGCGCAACACCCAGGCCATCGAAGTGGCGCCGGGCCGGCTCGTCTCGGCCCGCATCGTCGAGCACTCGCCGGCACGCACCTTGCCGCTGGAGGAGGTGCGCGACCGTGTGCGTGAGCGTGTCGTGGCCCGCAAGGCCGCCGAGCTGGCGCGCCAGGAAGGCCAGGCCAAGCTGGAGGCCTGGAAGACCGCTCCCGAGTCGGCCAGCCTGGAGGCTCCCAAGGCGGTGTCACGGTTGGAGGCTGGCGGGCTGCCGCCGCAGGCGCTGCGTGCCGCGCTGGCCGCCCCCGCCGACCCCCTGCCGGCCTGGGTGGGCGTGGATCTGGGCAGCGAGGGCTACGCGGTCGTGCGCATCAACAAGGTGCTGGGCCGCGATCCTTCGCCTGCAGGCGAGCAGCTCAAGGCGAAGTACACCGAAGCCTGGGGCGCTGCCGAAGCCCAGGCCTACTACGCTTCGCTCAAGGAGCGCTTCAAGGTCAAGACCCAGACCGTCACGCGCTGAGCACCACGGCCGCTCCGGCTGGACGGGGCGGCCGTTTCATGGATATAATTTCAGGCTCTGCGGTGGCTGTAGCTCAGTTGGTAGAGTCCCAGATTGTGATTCTGGTCGTCGTGGGTTCGAGTCCCATCAGCCACCCCACACATTCAAAGGCCTTCGAGTGATCGGAGGCCTTTGTCCTTGGCGCGATGTGCTCTCTATAATGCGCATCCGATGCGGGTGTAGTTCAATGGTAGAACGCCAGCTTCCCAAGCTTGATACGAGGGTTCGATTCCCTTCACCCGCTCCACAATGACCCAGGGCCGCGTGAGCGGCCCTTTCGTTTGGCGACACCTTACTTGTGCAGATCGCCCAGGCACAGGTACTTCACCTCCAGGTAGTCGTCCATGCCGTGGTGCGAGCCCTCGCGGCCCAAGCCCGACTGCTTGACGCCGCCGAAGGGCACCTCGGCCACCGAGATCAGCCCCGTATTGATGCCCACCATGCCGTACTCCAGCGCCTCGGCCACGCGAAAGATGCGGCCGATGTCTCGGCTGTAGAAATAGCTCGCAAGCCCGAATTCCGTGGCATTGGCCAGCGCGATCACTTCGTCTTCGGTCTGGAAGCGCAACACCGGGGCCACCGGGCCGAAGGTCTCCTGGCGCGAACACAGCATCTCGGGTGTCACGTCGGCCAGCACGGTGGGAGCGAAGAAGCGTTCGCCCACGCGCCGGCCGCCGGTCAGCACGCGGGCGCCCTTGGCGGTGGCGTCGGCCACGTGGGCTTCCACCTTGGCCAGGGCGGGCTCGTCGATCAGCGGGCCCAGTTGCACGCCGGCCTCGAAGCCGTTGCCCACCTTGAGGCTGCGCACCTTCTCGGCCAGCTTCGCGGTGAAGGCCTCGTAGATTCCGTCCTGCACGTACAGCCGGTTGGCACACACGCAGGTTTGGCCCGCGTTGCGGTACTTGCTGGCCATCGCGCCTTCCACGGCACTGTCCACATCCGCATCGTCGAAGACGATGAAGGGCGCATTGCCGCCCAGCTCCAATGACAGCTTCTTGATGGTGGGCGCGCATTGCTGCATCAGGATGCGCCCGACTTCGGTGGAGCCGGTGAAGGAGAGGTGGCGCACCACGTCGCTGCCGCACAGCACCTTGCCGATCTCGATGGAGCGGGCGCTGTCGCCGGTGACGACGTTCAGCACCCCCGGCGGCATGCCCGCGCGCTGGGCCAGTTCGGCGGCGGCCAGGGCCGACAGCGGCGTCTGCTCGGCCGGCTTGATCACCACCGGGCACCCCGCGGCCAGGGCCGGGGCCACCTTGCGGGTGATCATCGCGATGGGGAAGTTCCAGGGCGTGATGGCTGCACACACGCCGATGGGCTGCTTGATCACCAGGTAACGCTTGGTGGGATCGGTGGTGGGGATGGTCTCGCCGTACACGCGCCGGGCCTCCTCGGCGAACCATTCCACGAAGCTTGCGGCATAGAGCACCTCGCCACGGGCCTCGGCCAGGGGCTTGCCCTGTTCGGCGGTCATCAGGCGGGCCAGGTCGTCGGCGTGTTCGTTCAGGAGCTGGAACCACTTCATCAGCACGGCCGCGCGCTGCTTGGCCGTCTGGGCCCGCCAGGCCGGCCAGGCGGCATGGGCGGCGGCAATGGCCGCCTCGGTCTCGGATGCCCCCAGGTTGGCCACCTCGGCCAGGCGCCGGCCAGTGGCGGGGTCGCTGACCGCAAAGCGCCCGCTGCCGGCCACCCACTGGCCGTCGATCAGGGCCTCGGTCTTGAACAGGGCAGGGTCCTTGAGGGCGGCCAGGGGGGAGGTGGTGGGATCCATGGGCGAATGTCCTCGGACGAATGGGTGTTGCGGCCATCATAGGCCGGTGCTGCGGGCCCTGCTGACACCTGGGCGACCACCGCTGGCTGGTGGGGCGTCTCGGCACAAGGGCACAGCGGGCTTTCTATAATCGAAAACTTCGCCAAATCAAGCATTTACGGGCTGCGCCGCCGCCCATGCGCTTGGCGAGCCGTCTTGCCTTGCCCAGAAAGCCCCGGATGAAAGCCGCCGAGATCCGCCAGACCTTCCTGAAGTTTTTCGAGTCCAAGGGACACACCATCGTGGCCTCCAGCCCCGTGGTGCCCGGTGACGACCCGACGCTGCTCTTCACCAACGCCGGGATGAACCAGTTCAAGGACGTGTTCCTCGGCTTCGACAAGCGGCCCTACACGCGGGCGGCCACGGCGCAGAAATGCATCCGCGCCGGCGGCAAGCACAACGACCTCGAGAACGTGGGCTACACCGCGCGCCACCACACCTTCTTCGAGATGCTGGGCAACTTCAGCTTCGGCGACTACTTCAAGCGCGATGCGATCAAGTACGCCTGGGAGCTGCTGACCGAGCACTTCAAGCTGCCGGCCTCGAAGCTGTGGGTCACGGTGTATGCCGAAGACGACGAGGCCTACGACATCTGGCACAAGGAAGTGGGCGTGCCGGCCGAGCGCATCGTCCGCATCGGCGACAACAAGGGCGCGCCCTACGCCTCCGACAACTTCTGGATGATGGGCGACACCGGCCCCTGCGGCCCGTG